>JAYELX010000199.1:0-3531 GCA_034717875.1 Chloroflexota bacterium
ACCACCACAGGCCGTTGGGCAGCGTGCGCAATGAAATCAAGTATGCCCCCAACCAACCGATATATAAAGCTCCGGATAATGTGATCGCAAAATCAGTGCCTGCTGCTTCTCTTTCGCGTTCGTAAGTCAACAGATGGAACAGCATGCTGGCAAGTACAAAGAGACCCAATATCCAATCCGCGCTTTCGAAGCCATTGATGCCGCGTCCCAAAGCGAGTGCGACTGTGCCAACGACAACTAATATGCCATTTGGTTGAAACGAACCAGCACGAAATAACTGCGCATATTCCCAGGCGGCCAATCCCAATATTAGGGCTATGAGGACAATATAGGCAAGGCCGCCAACGTAAACGAGTGCCAGCCCAATGGGTAGTAGAACAACACTTACCAATATTCTTTGACGCAGCATAATTTATTTGTAATTGCTCAAAATCAAGTTTTTAAATTGCTTTGCATGCCTACGGCAGCAGGTGCATTACACTTCAGTAGTGCGTGCAATTTGGGATTGGGCGGCACCTGCGAGAAGGTAAATACAGGATGTTTTCTGGCGATCCGATGTGCAATGCATCAAAAACAGATGCAACGCACATCTCTACTTTGAGCAAGTTCATTTGTTTGGTGTTGTTTTGGTATCCCCCCAAAAAGCAGGGGATAAAGAATGCAGCGGGAGTGGAATCCCGCCCTACCTCCCCCGAAATTTGGAGACGATACTTATTTTGTACCTCCGAAGCGTCTGTCCCGTTGACAGTATTCTTCGATGGCTTTGTATAATTCGTCTTTGCCAAAATCAGGCCATAATGTAGGGGTGAAATACCACTCCGAATAAGCCCCTTGCCAGATCAGGAAATTGCTGCCGCGCAATTCCCCCGAGGTGCGGATGATCAAATCGGGGTCAGGAACACCGGCAGTGAACATATATTGACTAATCAGGTCAGTTGTGACTTCTTCTGAGCGGACGCCATCATCGATAATACGCCGAATCGCGTAGATGATTTCGTCGCGTCCACCGTAATTAAAAGCCACGTTGAGCACTAGACGAGTGTTGTTTTTGGTCAGGTCGATGGCGTCGAGGACTTTTTGTTCAAGAGCAGGTTTTAGGCGATCAAGACGACCAATGTGTCGAAGCTGAACCCCATTTTGATTAAGTTTGGATAACTCGCGGTCGATCACATTTTCGAGAATGCGCATCAACCCGCGCACTTCATCTATTGGTCGCCCCCAGTTTTCGGTGGAGAAGGCATACAGGGTCAGGTATTGTATCTCGAACTCGGCGCATGCTTCGATGACATTACGCAGGTTTTCAGTCCCGGCGCGGTGCCCAGCCAAACGCGGCAAGTTACGAGATAGTGCCCAGCGTCCATTGCCATCCATAATAATAGCAATATGTTGGGGTTTATTTTTAGGTAAGTCGAATTTTTCTTCTGAACTCATTTTATATCTGTTTGGTTGGCTCTGAGGCGGGGGCGCTGCCTTGATTAGGTGTTGTTGTTTTATTACACCCAGTCGCCGATGCACGGTCAGGAGACTGGCTTGAGCGAATAGTGTTTGCACCCGGTTACCAACGCACGGTCAGGAGACCGGCTCGAGCAAATTAAGTATACTTCCGAAGACCGGCTCGAGCGAATTTAGTATGCTTCTGAAGATTGATGTGGGCATTTATAAATTTGATTTTGGTAGAACCCCAGCATGAAGTAAACAGAAGGCTTTCCAAGTTCTAGATTTCTCTAATTTCCTTCACTTTGCGTTCGCCGATATTATCGATCTCTTCGATATAGGTGTCGATAATTTTTTGGATATCGTCCTCGCCTCGGTTTAGCTCGTCTTCGGAAATAAGGTCTTCATTTTCGAATTCGCGCAGCTCTTTAATCGAGTCTCGGCGCACATTTCGAATAGCGATGCGGGCTTCTTCGAGGCGGTGCCCGACGACCCGTACTAAATCTTCTCGGCGTTCCTCGGTCAATGTTGGCAGGTGCAAGCGGATATTTTTGCCATCATTGTTGGGCGTTAGGCCTAAGTCTGAAGCCAGGATAGCACGTTCGATCTCTTTCATGGTAGCTGGGTCGAATGGACGAATAAGCAAAGTGCGCGGCTCTGGAACGCCGATGCTGGCAAGTTGTTGTAAGGGAGTAGATGCCCCATAGTACTGAACTGACAACTTCTCAATCAGTGCTGGGTTGGCGCGCCCTGTGCGGATGGCGATTAAATCTTCCCTCAGAGCTTGAACAGCGCTTTTCATTCGAACTCGTGAATCTTTGTATATGTCTTCAAGCATGGGTATCTCCTTGAATATGATTTCTCTTACTCGGCAGTGATTCTACCACCAAAGGATATGGGTTGTGGTTAAGTGGTAAGTGATGACTCGTTTACACAGGTGACAGTCACTTAGTAACTACGCCTAATTTAGGCAATTATTATAGTTTGCAAACACACTTTTCCAGCAAAAACTCCAAAGTAAGTGACTGTCACCTTTCGCTACCGCTTACTTCTTTACCACTACCAGGATATGATATTTTACATTTTCATCGCTCCATCCAAATGGTCACAGGGCCGTCATTCTGAATTTCTACCAGCATGTGAGCACCAAACTGCCCTGTTTTTGTGGCAATCCCCGCAGCGGCCAATTTTTCAGCGAATCGATCCACGAGCGGGTTAGCAACATGAGGACGGGCGGCTTCATTAAAGGATGGACGACGCCCCTTATTGGTGTTGGCGTATAAGGTAAATTGAGAAACCACCAGCGCTTCGCCGCCCACATCCAAGAGCGAGAGATTCATTTTCCCCTCATTGTCTTCGAAAATACGTAAATGAGCGATCTTGTGGGTCAGGTAGTCGATTTGCTCATTGCCATCATCTGGGCTAATGCCCAACAGGATCACCAGCCCTGGGCCGATTTCGGCGATAGTGATTCCATCCACGGCGACGCTTCCATGGCTGACGCGTTGTAACAATGTGCGCATAGCATTTCTCCAATAGAGCTCTTGCAAAAGTCAAACGTGCTTGCTCAAAGTCAGCAATTCCCGATATTATGAAGAAGAGGCAAGACTTCGGAAGTCTCGAACGACATATTTCGCTAACAAAAAGGCATCCGAAGACTTCCGAAGTCTGGTTTTAGTTCAAAACGGGAATTGCTGGCTCAAAGTTAGGTTTTGGAGTCCGAACGTTTGCCCAGGCATCGCTTTGCGTCCCTTCGGGAAAATGCCAGGGCCAGGGCTAATATTGCGAAGGCCTTGCTGAAAGCACGCAAAGCGCGGCCTGTAGATTTAGCCCGGTAGGATTTAGCCCGATAGGGCTTCGCACAATTAGCACGGTGGTTTCCCCAACGGGGATGCAAAGCAACCACCGTGCGGGGGTGCGGAGCTTGGCCATCGAATAAATTCGAGGCTGGTGTGCGTGCGAACAGGTTCGCCTTCCACCTACGTGGATTAAGCGAATAAATTCGCCGCCAACCGACGCGCTGTGCGTGCCTCTGGCAAGGTCGGTTTCGCAATCCGGGGTTGATTTCGCCGGCGGCGTACATAGAAAATCAATTAT
>JAYELX010000200.1:0-3527 GCA_034717875.1 Chloroflexota bacterium
CATAGAAGCGTGAACCACTCGAAACTCCCCGGCCTCAGAATGGTTTTGGCTAACCTGTTTCGGCAAAGCCTTCAGGACGGAAACATCAGCACCGAGCTGCTCATAAGTCCAATAACTATAGCGAAATACATCGAAAAGCGTCCCACTGCGCGGCGCATCAGGCCGAGCGTGCCAGATAACATAGCCCTCATGATTGCCGCGGATCACCCGCCAGCCCTCATTCTCCACCCTCTCTTGAACAAAACGCAAACATTCCAGCGAGCGCGGCCCACGGTTGACTGTATCCCCAGCCACAAAAACCGCATCCGGGCCCCAACGTTGGACATGCTCGGCAACTTCGAGCAAGGCCGGATAATTAGCGTGAATATCAGCGAGAACAGCAATTTTCATAAATACAAATCGGCCAATTTATCTAAAGAAATATCATTATCCGGGCATGGATCTGTGAACCAACCGGGAATTTCAGACTCGCTCAAAGTTAACCGTTCACTCCCCGCCATAGAGCTCGAAGTTCGTTCACTTCCTGCCATAGAGCCATCGAATAAATTCGAGGCTGGTGAGCGAAATCCACCTACGTGGATTAGATTATCAACAGATTTACCGTTTGGGGGATGAATAATTATGCTCGAAGAGGGTGCGGCTGTCTGTAACTTTATAATAACCCCGAGGTACCCCTCAGCAGTGCGGTCCCACGTATATTTCGAAACAACGCGCTCGATACCTGCATCCCGAAGCATTTCCCATTGTTCAACAGATTCCACGACCCGAAGCAACCCACGGGCGATATCAGCAGGGACAAGCGCATCAATCAAGACACCAAACTCGCGCCCAGCCTCGATCATGCTCTCGGATGGGCCGCCGTTTTTCGTCACCACCGCGGGGAGACCGCAGCTCATAGCCTCCAACGGAGCCAGCCCAAACGGTTCGTACAAAGCTGTCAGAGCGAAGACCGAGCGGCGGGTGGACATAGTCCGGTAAGCGGCGGCCAACTCCGTCTGGCTGTTCAGGGGGAAAGCGGTGACCTTGCCCCAAAGCGCATATTCGTTCAGCAGCGCGACGATCTCATCCATAATTGCCGCTTCTTCATCGCTGAGTGAAGCATATCGCCGCAGAGGGTCTTCCAACCCGCGCACAGCGATGGCCAGGTTTGCGCTCTCTTGCAACTTCTGGCTTTCTGCGAAGGCGCGCACCAAACCAACGTGATTTTTCTTGGCATCAAGACGGCTGGAAGCCAATACTATGGGCAGATCGTGGCGATCACGAGCGACATCGCGCCTCAGCGCTTCGGCAATTCGGTCGGCAATCACTGCGTCAACTTCGGTGGAATCGGGATTGAATATTTTGCGGTTGACGCCCGGCGGAATCACCGCGAAGCGAGTTTCATCGCTGGGATCGATTGCGCCGCGATAAGCCTTGTGGCCATACTGCTCGACGCGCTCCTGCTGTGTTGACGTAATGATGCGCGCGGCGCGGCTCATGCTGACGCGTTCTGCCAAAATGCGGCGGGCGAAGTGAAAGCGGTGATCAAGTTCGGCTAAATTTTCGGCACAAGCGTTGAGCTTATCCATCTTCTGCGCGCCCAGCGAGTGCCCAGTGAAAGTGAAAGGCCGCCCGGTCGCTTGGGTCAACAACGCGCCAGAAAGGCCACCATCGGCGTAATGAGCGGTGAACGCGTCGGGCAGGCTCCCCTCGGAACGGTAAAATGTCACAATGTTGGCAACCCACTCTGTCCCAAGATAGGGCCACAACTGCTCTTTGGCGAGAAAATGTTGGGGGCCGCAGGGCAGTCTCAAAATGCGCACGTTTTCCACATTGGGGTAGGCGTCCTCTTGCTGGGCAAATTCGGGCCACTCAGGGTCTACAATCTGCCGGGTGAGAATATCAACCTGATGCCCTTGCGCGGCCATGGCAATCGCCACTTCCTTAACGTAAACCAACTGTCCGCCAAAATCGGGATGCTCGGTCCAGTAGCTGTCGTTGGGGTCAAAGTTTCCTTGGGGATTTAAAAAGGCAATGTGCATGTTATTTATCTCCAATATGGTTTTAGGCTTACATTGACTAAATCAACGCTCATTTGAAGTCAAATCCGGATCTTTCTCAAAAGCTGACAGAGCATCATCAACCTGATCATAAAACCATTGTCTGACCCCAGCATTTTCAACTGTAGAACGAAGGGACTCTGCCCTACGCTGGCGTTCTTCAAGATTTATGGTCAAGGCCCGATGCATGGCTTCAACAGTACCGTAGATATCAAAGGGAGAAACTGAGATGACATTTTCGCTTAGCTCGTAATAAGCCCCGGCGTATTCGGAGAGAATCAAAACGCCTTCTTTTTGGTTAACGAGAGCTCCTTCTTTGGCAACTAAATTCATACCATCAGCAAGGGGGTTAACCAAGAGGACATCATAAAGCTGCATCGCGGCGATGGCACGCGGGTAATTATCGCCCACAATGATGCGAATAGGTTCCCACATGCGATCACTGAATCGAGCGTTGATCAGTCCTGCCTCGGCCATAATATCCTTGAGGTAATCCTGATATTCAACCACTTCCATACGAGACGGTACCAGCAAGCACAACATTTTGACATTGCCGCAGTATTCAGGATGGACATCCAACAAGGTGCGATACGCTTCTAGGCCGCGCAAGATATTCTTACTAGGCTCAATTCGGTCGACGCGCAGAATCAGGTCACAATCGCCGACCAAGTTAATAAATTCCGACTTGAGCAACTGAGTCTCCGGTTCTTGAACAATCGCTTTTGTCTTCTCTATGTTGATTGAAATGGGGTAAGGGCAAGTGTTGACCTCACGACCTCGGATGAAAATCGCATCCCGTCTGCCGCGCGAGTGCACTTCAGGAAGATAGAAGCGGCAGGTTTGCACAAAATTAAAAGCGTCTTTTTCGGTCTGGAAACCAATCCGATCCGATTCCAACAAACTATAAAGCAAGGATTCACGTATCTGCTTGGGCAGCATGCGCCAGGCATCTGGGCCGGGCCAGGGAATGTGAATAAAAGGTTGAATTTGTGCTTTGGTTTGTAGATGTTCCCGCAAAAAATGCGGCAGCATGTACAAATGATAATCCTGAGGGAAAATGATAAGAGGTCGATCAACGCTCTCTAAACTATCGGCAACGGCGTTGGCCAACAAATCGTTGATGCGCATATAACCATGATCCCAAGCGTCCCAGGTTTCTTGGGTGATACTTGGCGTGCGGGGACTATCCCATAATTGATGCTGAATGAACCAGAGCAGCGGATTGGCAATCACACTATAGTATTTTTCGTAGGCTGCATCGTCGGGTCGTACGAGTTGAAGATAAATTCCCTCCACGCTTTGCGGCTCACCGTTGTTTATATCCACCCATAGACGATCTTCCTCACTCATGGCCAGGGCAATCCACAAAACCTCATGTTGTTCCGCCAAAGCACCCAGGGCTGTGACCAGGCCACCCGCGCCTCGTTCAACCAGAAACTCTCCCTCAGCATTGCGCGAAAACGTGAAAGGCCCTCGATTTGAAACGAT
>JAYELX010000201.1:0-4012 GCA_034717875.1 Chloroflexota bacterium
TGGAGTTTCTCTGTCGGCGCGCAACCGCTTTATTAGCAGATGCGCGCGGAAAATTGGCCGTTTACTTAAACTGTCTCCCCGAAGATGTTGTCTATTTCCCCAACCCTACCACTGCTATCAATATGGTAGCCCGCAACTTGAGCCTGAAATCCGGTGACGAAATTCTCACCACCAACCATGAATACGGAGCGATGGATCGCACTTGGCGCTATATTTGCAAGCAAACAGGAGCACTCTATGTGCAGCAGCCTATCCCGCTGCCGATGACCACCCGCGAGGAATTCGTCGAACGATTCTGGGCTGGAGTCACAGAGCGGACGCGTGTTATCTTTCTCAGCCACATCACCAGCCCCACGGCCCTGATTTTCCCAGTAGAAGAAATCTGCCGCCGGGCGCGCGAGGCTGGTTTATTGTGCATCATCGATGGGGCCCATGCACCGGGACAAATCCCCCTTAACTTAAGTGCGCTGGGCGCCGACATCTACGTGGGAGCATGCCACAAATGGCTAATGTCGCCCAAAGGAGCAGCCTTTCTCTACGCTAGTCCCGAAGTGCAGAAATGGCTCGATCCGCTGGTGGTCAGTTGGGGCTACGAAGCGGAGCCGGACTTCAGTTCGGGTAATCAATTTGTTGACTATCACGAATGGCAGGGAACGCGTGACCTATCTGCTTTTCTCTCGGTTCCGGCTGCTATCGAATATCAGCGGCAACATCAATGGGAGCAGGTACAAGAGCGATGCCATCACTTGGCCCAAGCCGCCCGGCGGCGAATCAACGCCCTGACGGGGCTGCCGCCCATCTGCCCCGACAATGCTGGATGGTTCCGCCAGATGTTCACCGCCCGTCTGCCAAACGTCGAAGTTAAAGAGCTTCAACAACGACTGTATAACCAATACAACATCGAAGTGCCACTGATCAATTGGAACGGGGAATCTTTTATCCGCGTGTCGGTGCAATGCTACAATACCCCCATGGATATCGACGCGTTGGTGAAGGCGTTGAGTGAGCTGGAACTTGTGGAAGCCGTATCGAAACCAGCAGGTTAACCGGGACAAACTCGCTCCCTCTGGCGCTGGTCGAGTGCCAGTAGAAAATTCTTGGTTCCAACGGCAACGCGCCCTCATCCCCTGACCCCTCGCTCTGCGTACCCTTCGGGCATCCCAATCTCAGGAGAGGGGTAAACATTTACAATCAAACAACAATATTAATCAACCGGCCCTCAATATAAATTACCCGGCGAAGCTCCTTGCCGTCGACGAAACGCTGGACGGCTTCACTAGCCAGAGCAGCCTCACAGGCCTCATCCTCGCCGATACCGACCGCAACGGAAATACGGTCGCGCAATTTGCCATTGACCTGAACAATCAGCGTGAACTCATCCACCTTTATGGCTTCTTCATCCACCGTAGGCCAGGATTGGACATGTATAGAATACGGCTTGCCCAGACGTTCCCACAACTCTTCGGTAACATGGGGAATCACCGGCGCCGCCATGCGCAGGTACAAATCAGTAACCTCAGCCCAAACATCCGCACCTACTCCGCCAGCATCACGGGCCGCATACATCTCGTTCAACAGCTCCATCAGACTTGAAATAATCGTGTTGAACTCGAAATTCTCGAAATCGTGCGTGACTTGTTTCAGAATTTGATGCAATTTGCGCCGCAAGCTGTGCTCCAAATCCTTATTCTGGGACTGCAACTCGGGGCGCCCATCCGCGAAGAATCGCCAAATGCGATGCACCCAACGAACTGACCCCTCGATACCCTGACTGTCCCAAGGGCCACCCCGATCCCAGCGAGCAAAAAACATCAAATAGGCCCGAATCGTATCAGCGCCGTAAGCCTCCACCAATTCATCGGGGGCGATCACATTGCCGCGGCTCTTGGACATTTTTTCCCCATCCTCACCCAACACCATGCCCTGATTGCGCAATTGCGTCATCGGCTCTTTGCCCTTCGTAATGCCGAAATCGCGCATCGCTTTATGAAAGAAGCGCGTGTAGATCAGGTGCATAGTAGCGTGCTCGATACCGCCAGTATAAATATCCACCGGCATCCAATAATCATATTCCTCGGGATCGAACGGACCTTTGTCATAGTCGGGGCTTAAGTAGCGCAGATGATACCAGGACGAACACATAAACGTATCCATGGTATCGGTCTCACGTTCAGCAGGGCCGCCGCATTCGGGGCAGGTCGTATTCTTCCAGTTGGGATGCAATTTCAAGGGGCTTTCCCCGGTGGGCAGCCACTCGACATCATCGGGCAGCACCACGGGCAACCCATCTTCGGGAACCGGATTCCAGCCACACTGCTCACAGTAAATCATCGGGATAGGCGCGCCCCAATAACGCTGCCGCGAGATCAACCAATCCCGCAACTTGTAGCTGACATCCGCTTTGCCCACCCCCTTTTCTTCCAACCAATCAGAAACAGCCGCAATACCAGGGTTGGCTTGCCCTTTTTCTTCGGAGATTTCTACCCCATTGAAATGCGCGCTGTTGATCATTAGCCCAGGCCCGACGTAGGCCTCTTTCATTGTAGCCCCGATAAACGCCTCCCCCTCGGGCTGGATAACGGGGATAATTTCTAAATCATATTTCCGGGCAAAAGCAAAGTCGCGCTCATCGTGCGCGGGGACAGCCATAATGGCGCCGGTACCATATCCCATCATCACGTAATCAGCAATCCAAATGGGGATGCGGGCCTGATTGACCGGGTTGATGGCGTAGCCGCCGGTGAAAACGCCAGTTTTTTCCTTATCGACAGAGGAACGTTGAATATCGCTCTGCCGGGCGGCCTGTTCTTTGTAGGCGGCTACATTTTCGTGATTCTCAGCAGTAGTGATCTTATCCACCAAGGGATGCTCGGGGGCTAAAACCATGAAAGTTGCACCCCACAACGTATCAGGTCGGGTGGTGAATATTTCTATGGGATCGCCGCCATTATCCCCATCAGCTTCAGGCACTGTCCGAAAAACCACCGAGGCTCCCTCCGAGCGGCCAATCCAATTAGTTTGCAGCCTTCGGACTTGGTCAGACCAATCCATATCAGAGAAATCCAACAATTCGTCGGCGTAATTTGTCGTGCGGAAGAACCATTGCTGCATATCTTTTTGAATCACAGGCGTTTTACAGCGCTCGCAATGACGGTCGTCGCCCCACACTTGCTCATTTGCCAATGTGGTGTTGCAACTTGGGCACCAATTCACAGTAGAATGTTTACGATAAGCCAAGCCATGCTTATAGAGTTGAATAAAGAACCACTCCGTCCAGTAATAATACTTCACATCGCTGGAAACGGCTTCCCGGCGCCAATCCCACATTGCCCCCATGCTGCGCAATTGTGCCCGCATACTATCGATATTAGCGTAAGTCCATTTCTTGGGATGGATGCCGTGTTTGATAGCCGCACCCTCAGCCGGGAGGCCAAAAGCATCGAACCCAATCGGGAACATGACGTTGTAGCCGTTCATGCGCATATACCGGGCGCGTGCATCCGATGGGGTCATGGCGTACCAATGCCCGATGTGCAAATCCCCAGAGGGATATGGCAGCATGGTCAAAGCGTAATACTTGGTCTTATCAGGATCAATGTCGGCCTGGTACAGACCGTCCTGGTCCCATTTGGCCTGCCATTTAGGTTCTATCTCTGCGGGGTTGTATTGGTCGGTCATTTTTTTCTTCTCCTTGTAATATCTCGATATTCTGAAGCTGTGGCTATGGTGGCTATGGCTGTGGCCAATCGAATAAATTCGAGGCTGGTCTGCAAAATCCACCTACGTGGATTGGATTATCAACCGACGCGCTGTGCGTGCCGCTGGCAAGGTCGGTTTCGCAATCCAGGGTCGATTTTGCCAAAGGCATGCAAAGCAAATCGATTAGGAGCTTAAACAAAAAATCCTTCGCCATTCAGGGGCGAAGGGGTTATTCGCACTGTTTCCCTTTCAGGAACACAAAGCGAGAACAAATCTCCGTGGTACCACCCTGTTTACGCTCGGCGTCGAAAGT
>JAYELX010000201.1:4112-7934 GCA_034717875.1 Chloroflexota bacterium
GGAGCTTAAACAAAAAATCCTTCGCCATTCAGGGGCGAAGGGGTTATTCGCACTGTTTCCCTTTCAGGAACACAAAGCGAGAACAAATCTCCGTGGTACCACCCTGTTTACGCTCGGCGTCGAAAGTACAAACGTCAAACGTCACTCAGGTTCGCTGTATCGGGCGAAACCCGCCATTAGCTAGTTATCAGTGAGCAGCTTGAGCATTACCACCGTTCACTGTCACTTCCGTTCGCATAATGATATCTACCCCCCAAAGGGGATAGCAGGCGAGTTCGGTTCTAACCTTTCGGTCGTGCTCTGCGGACACCGCTGCCAGGGCTTCCAGCCGATGACCCAAGCTCTCTTACAGATAACCTACTACTCCTAATTTGGTTTTATTCAGAAACCCCGATTATTTTTTATAAAACCGGGGTTCGTTGTTAGTGGACCCAGTGGGATTCGAACCCACGACCTTCTCAATGCCATTGAGACGCGCTCCCAGCTGCGCCATGGGCCCCCGTATTCCAATTTCAACATTTGTAGATTCTACCATAAACGATAAAACCGTCAACCGAATGGACCTGGCGGGATTCGAACCCGCGACCTCATCAGTGCGATTGATGCGCGCTCCCAACTGCGCTACAGGCCCTTTTGTTAAAGCCCTACGATTTTATCGGAGGGAACGAGGGCTGTCAAGGAAAAATAATCGCTACGTCTCTGGCTGCGGTGTGGGCGTGATCTGTGTAGGCATCGGAGCTTCGCTGTCGAAATCATAAAGGACGGGCAAAGTGCTTATGTCCCCTTCGCTCTCGACATAGATCCCAAAAACCCACCCACGCTGGCACAACAACCAACTACTATCGGCAGTACGTCCCGTCAGCATGACCGTGTCATCATATTTAACCCCAGCGATCATTACGTACTCTGTTCCAGGCCCCGAACGCACCCACAAACTGCTGGCAGTGATAACAGCCTCGACTTCGATTATTGCTGTAGGAGTTAGAGTTTGCGTCGGTGTTGATGATGCTTGAACGGATTCTTCCGTTGGAGACAGAGAAAGCAGCGATTTTTCCTCAGGTGTGGAAGTTGCCTGAACTAAGACACCTTCGCCGTCAAATAAATTACAACCACTTAGAATTATGCCAATACAAACACAACAACATAAAAGCATGTAACGATAATTCTTCTTCGTTTTCATGATACAAAACCTCATTTAGACACCAAGTCGATTGCATATTGAAAAGCAGTAATCCCTATAGTAATCGTTCATTCCCCTCGGTCCAATGCTCTGCGTTGGAATGCCTGTCGAGACGCCCAGCGTCTCTCAACTAGGAACGCGGCCACTCCTTCAAGTATGCTACGCGGAGCGTTGTGGCCATCGTTACCACGCAGGAGCGTAGTAACGAGAGAGGTTGGTAAACAAGGCGCCTTGCGCCAGTTCGCATACCCTGTGTACCTTGTACCCCTTTTGCCTTAATATCAAATGCAAACACTCTGATTAAGACACGAACGAAAGCACATAATTAATGCATAAAGTATAGCACAAATAACGCATCGATTTCATCAATTCTCCGATGGCAAATAGAATAACAAAGGTTCGGATCCTCTCCATATTGCAATGGAAGAACCCAACGGATGGGGAACACATCAGCGGACGAATCATTCTGGTATAATCCCCACGCTATGATGACCCCTAAAAATATCGAACTTAAACTCAACCGCATCCTGCCCACGGTGCGCAAGCCGGGTCGCTACACCGGCGGCGAGCTCAATCAGGTGGTCAAAAATTGGGACGCGCCAGCCATTCGAACCCACGTCGCCCTGACCTTCCCCGACATCTACGACCTGGGCATGTCCAACCTGGGCATCGCAATTCTCTACGACTTGCTCAACCAGCGTGACGACACCCTGGCCGAACGCGCCTATGCCCCCTGGCCAGATATGCAAACTGCTCTCGAACAGAACGACATTCCGCTCTACTCTTTGGAAACAAAACACGCGCTGGTAGATTTCGATATTATAGGGATTTCTCTACCCTATGAGACTCTCTACACCAATGCGTTGAACATGCTCAGTTTAGGCAGGATTCCATTGATGAGTGCTGATCGTAACTCCGAGCATCCGCTGGTGATCGCCGGCGGGCACGCCACCTTCAACCCCGAGCCTATGCACGCCTTCATCGACGCTTTCGTCATCGGCGAGGGCGAAAGCGTCATTGGGGAGATTGTCGACGTCCATCAATCCTGGCAGGCGAGCAACAATCCCCGGGACGAGTTGCTGCATAAGCTGAGTCAGGTTGGGGGCGTCTACGTCCCATCCCTATATAGAACCCACTATGAGCAAGATGGAAAAATCTCCCGCATAGAAAAAATCAGCCCTGAGGCACCTTATCCCGTCATCAAGCGCATCACCCCAAAACTTCCCCCGCCTCTGACAAACTTTATCGTTCCATATTTAGACACAGTCCACAACCGCGCCGTCATCGAAATCATGCGCGGCTGCACGCGCGGTTGCCGTTTCTGCCACGCCGGGATTATCAACCGCCCCGTGCGCGAACGCCCCGTCGAAGAAGTGGTCACCGCCATCGAAGAAGCTGCCCGACAAACTGGCTACGAGGAAGTTGGGCTGCTCTCACTATCATCGTCTGACTATACGCAGGTAGTGGAGCTGGTCGAGGCCGTCAATCAACGTTTCAAGGGCAAGCACCTCTCCATTTCGCTGCCATCTTTGCGCATCGAGAGCATGAGCGTGGATTTGATGGAATCGCTGGAGGGGTCGCGGCGCGGCAGCTGCACACTAGCCCCCGAAGCCGCCAGCGAGAAATTGCGCCGCATCATCAACAAGCCCATCAGCAGCAAGCAAGTGCTGGACACAGCCGGCCAAATTTACAGCCGCGGCTGGCATACAATCAAGCTCTATTTCATGATCGGCCTGCCATCGGAAACGCTCGAAGATGTCGCCGCCATTGTCGATCTGTGCAAAGCCGTGCGGGATGTGGGTGCAGACGAGATCGGACATCGGGCCAAAGTCACCGCCAGCGTGGGCACCTTCGTACCCAAACCGCATACACCCTTTCAATGGGCCGCGTGCGCCAGCGTCGCAGAAATCGAAGCCAAGCAAGATTATTTGAAACAAAACTTGCGCGGCCGCGGCCTGAAGCTCAATTGGAACGATCCACGCGAGACGCAACTAGAAGCCTGTCTCTCCCGCGGTGACCGCCGCATGTCCGCCGTAATCTACGAAGCCTGGAAACGCGGCGCCAGGTTCGACGCCTGGAGCGAGCATTTCAATTACCAAATCTGGCTGGACGCCTTCGAAGCCGTGGGTCTGGAGCCTGAATTTTATACCCGGCGCCCGCGCTCGCTGGACGAAACTTTCCCCTGGGAGCATATCAGCACCGCCGTGAGTAAAAATTTTTTGGCTGAGGATTATATCTGGAGCACGGAGGGCAAAACCCGCGACGATTGCCGCCAACAATGCTACGCCTGCGGTATTTTACCAACATTCAACGATCTGCGCCGCGAGCACCCCGGTCAGGGGTGGGGGTGCCCGGAGGTGAAAGGGTAAGTGGATAAGATTATGCCAAATCTGATAATTTTCCATCTGTTCGCTATCGAATAAATTCGAGGCTGAACCGCGAAATCCACCTGCGTGGATTAAGCGAATGAATTGCAAACGGAGCGAGGGTATCTTCCACCCCAAGGCCCGCGAATGAATGCAAATAAAGCAAGGGCATCCCCCGCCCAAGGCCCGCGAATGAATTGCGGGCTGATAGCGAAAGTCGGATAAATCCGACTCACGTAGCAAGTTTATTTCCACTCGTTCCGTTTGTTACTACGC
>JAYELX010000201.1:8034-14462 GCA_034717875.1 Chloroflexota bacterium
AACTTGCACCCTATGCAATCACCCTACAAAATGCGCGTCCGCATCACCTTTGCAAAAACGAAAGCCATGCGCTACACCAGCCACCTTGATTTGCGCAGCACCTGGGAACGCACCATGCGCCGGGCAAAATTGCCGTTGGCATACAGCCAGGGCTATAACCCGCGTCCCAAGTTCAATCTGGCCTCGGCGCTGCCGCTGGGCTTCACCAGCGAGGCTGAAATGATCGAAATGTGGTTCGACGAACGCCGCTCCATTGCAGCTATCACCGCCGCGCTCGAACCCGTCTTGCCACCCGGCCTGGCCCTGATCCAAATTGAAGAGGTCGATCTACACGCCGAAAAACTGCCCAACTTACTCCAATCTGCCGCTTACACGGTCACGTTGTTGGAGCATGAGCCAAGCCTGGATAAGCGGGTCACCAACCTACGCGATCAAACCAGCATCATGCGTGAGCGCCGCGGCAAAAGCTATGATTTACGCCTCCTGATCGAAGATCTGCGCCTGGACGACTCCGCACCGCATGGAGAACAAAACATCATCATGCGCTTGAGTGCCCGTCCCGGCGCGACAGGCCGCCCCGATGAGGTCTTGGAGGCGCTGGGTATCAATCCGTATGACACGCTCATTCGCCGGACTAGGCTTTTTCTAGGGCAAGGGTAATCACCATGGGACTCATCTTATCCATCTTCTTTGGCTTTGTACCAATGCTCTTCTTCGCCTGGCTTCTCTATTGGCTCGACCGCTACGAAAAAGAGCCTAAAATCCTGCTTGGGGTTGTTTTTGTCTGGGGTGCAGCCGTCTCCGCAGGCGTTGCTTATGTAATCAACACCCTTATCGGCATGGGAATTTTCATTGCGACCCGCTCAGAAGCCGTGACCGAGATTGCAACCGGCTCATTTGTTGCCCCTCCGGTCGAAGAGAGTCTCAAAGGACTGGCCGTATTGCTGGTCTTCCTGATTTTCCGCCACGAGTTCGACTCTACCTTAGATGGGATTGTATACGCAGGCATCACAGCTCTGGGATTCGCCGCTACCGAGAATAGCTATTACATCTACAACTATGGCTATCAGGAAGCTGGATACGAAGGATTATTCTTGTTAGTTTTCGTAAGAGTATTCCTGGTGGGCTGGCAGCATCCCTTTTACACTGCCTTCATCGGCATTGGGCTAGCCGCAGCCCGATTCAATAAAAACATCGCTCTGAAATTGCTCTTCCCCACGCTGGGTTTGGCTGGGGCTATCATCACCCACTCCATACATAACACGCTGGCGACGCTGCTATCTGGGCTTGGAGGCCTGATTATCGGCACAATCGTGGATTGGAGCGGATGGCTGTTCATGTTTGGGGTCATCATCTGGGCCATCTACCGGGAGCGAAAATGGATCAAAGACCACTTGCGGGAAGAAATCGAGTTGAACACACTCTCGAAGCCCCAATACCGCACTGCAATTTCAGCCTGGGCGCAGAGCGCGGCGCGGGGTAAGGCCTTGTTGACGGGGCGATTCCTGGCCACCAACCGATTCTACAATCTAACCGCTGAATTGGCTTATAAGAAACACCAACGCGTCAAAATGGGGGATGAGGGCGGTAACACCATCCAAATCAAAAAGCTGCGTCGAGAGCTGGCCGAGCTGTCCTCTGGGGTGGTTAGCTGAAGCTTCACATCCCTACAAACGATTCACCGCCCGTGGTACAATTTCCTCGTATATGCCCCCATAGCTCAGTGGATAGAGTGTCGGCCTCCGGAGCCGAAGACCTGCGTTCGAGTCGCAGTGGGGGTACAGGCCTAGTAGAGCGAATCAGAACAGCCATTCTACGAAAGGGAATAACATGACCAACATTGTAAACCTGGCCATCAAAAAGCTAAAAGCGGGGGACAAAGCAGCAGCCAAAGAACTGCTTATTAAAGCACTCAAACAAAACCCAAAAAACGCCGATGCCTGGTACGTCATGGCTGCCGTGGTAACCGATACTGAGCAACGCACCGAGTGCCTCCAACGCGCTTTGCAAATCGACCCCCAGCACGAAAAGGCTCGACGCACGCTCAGTAAAATGACAGGCAAGTCAACAAATCTCCCCATAAAAAAGAAACCCGGACATTCAAATGCAATTAATCTTTCTGAAATTCTATCCTTTGTCTCACAACACAAAAAGCTTATCGGTATTGTTACGGTTGTGTTTGGTTGCTTAATTTGCTTTGTTGTTGGAAGCGTTATTAAAGAATTTAGCAATTTTAATGCTTTACCCCCTACATCTACAAGTTCTTTACCATTATCACCTAGTACAGTAATGACGATAACGCAAACTCTCACCACGCAGCCAACTGTAAAAAAACTAACTAGCACCCCCACAATTACAAGAACACCTTATTTGTCTAGTACGTTACCCCCTTCAATGACGCCTTACATCGTAGTCACACAAAATACAGTTTCATGTACCTGTGCAGACGATACCTATAACTGTGATGATTTCATCAATGAACCATTCACTGCCCAAGAATGTTTTGAGCACTGTAAAAGCCAAGGCTATGGTGACGTGCACGGCCTAGATGGAAACAATAATAATAGTGCTTGTGAAGACTATTAAACCCACAAAGAGCATAGTCCCACTCTCTAGCACACCCACCAACGCAGAGCGCAAACCTGCCCGCTCTATAACAGATTACCGCTCCCCAATAATGAAATGAAATCCCTTTTCGTTACTCATTCCTTGACGAGTTGGCGCCTTCCTCCACAAGACGAACATTCGGGGAATATCGTTTTTAACATCACCGTGCGTGCCTCCACTCGGAAGATGACAAACCTCATATAAAGCATAACACTTTTTACTCTAGCATGAATTATTTATGTGTGGGATAATCTTAAACTGGAGTCAGATGGCTGGCTCTTGCTTAGTGTTTAGCTTATAACTTGAACAGCATGGAATAGAAATATTTTCCACCCGCTTTCAAGTTATCTAATCCATAACCTATCAATCCATAAGGAGAATAATTATGGCAAAATTGACAGAAATCCGCTGGCACGGGCGAGGCGGGCAAGGTGTGGTCACCGCTGGCGAACTGCTGGCTGAGACTGCCCTGGACAGTGGACAATACTTCCAAGCCTTCCCTGACTATGGACCAGAACGCATGGGGGCACCCATCCGTGCTTTCACCCGGCTCAGTAGCGAGCCAATAACCATTCACTCCCAAATTGAAGCCCCTGATGTGGTAATGGTACTTGATCCAACTTTGTTAAAGTCAGTACCGGTAGCAGACGGGCTCAAAGATGACGGCTCCTTGATAGTCAACAGCGCCATGAGCGCGGCCGAAGTGCGCGAGATAACCGGTTTTGATAAAGGCAAAGTCTTCACCGTGGACGCCAGTCACATCGCCATCGAGGAAATGGGCCGGGAAATTACCAACACTCCCATGCTGGGAGCATTTGTTCAAGCTACCGGACTTTTCGATCTGGAAAGCTTAGCTGATGAAATTCGAGAATGGTTCGGCGCAAAACTCCCAAAGAAGGTAGTTGAGGCTAACGTGCGTTCACTTCAGCGCGCCGCCGAAGAAGTCGTAGAAGGATGAATTGGTAGATTGGTATATTAGTAAATTGGTGACCGATATACCAATATACCAGTTACCAATATACCAACACACACATAACGAGGAGCAATTAACAAATGACCCAATTGAAAGGATGGAAAGAAATTCCCATTGGTGGGATGATCCTGGAAGCGGGCAACGCCGAAAAGTATCTAACCGGCGATTGGCGGGCTTTCCGGCCGGTCTTTGGTGAGGCAGAGTGCATTGATTGTATGCAATGCTGGCTGTACTGTCCCGATTCCAGCATATTAGTGAACACCGAAACCGAAGAAATGCTCGGCTTCAAACTTGATCATTGCAAAGGATGTGGCATCTGCGCAGCAGTTTGCCCTGTCAACAAGAAAGTGATCAGAAAAGCCGGGGAAGAATTAAGCAAAGATGACCCTCGCCTTTGCATTCGTATGATCGAAGAAGGCAAGATCGAGGAGGTAGACAATGAGTAAATTCAAAGCACTAGACGGAAACACGGCTGTTGCTACTGCAATGCGTCAGATCAATCCTGACGTACTGCCGGCATATCCCATTACCCCCCAGACAGCTACCGTGCAAAAGTTTTCCGAGTTCGTGGCCGATGGGTTGGTCGATACCGAGTTTGTCCCCGTTGAAAGCGAGCACAGCGCAATGAGCGCCTGCGTTGGGGCATCGGCGGCTGGAGCAAGGGTAATGACAGCTACATCTGCTAACGGTCTGGCCCTGATGTGGGAGATTGTTTATATTGCCGCATCAACGCGCCTCCCCATCGTGATGAGTCTGGTCAACCGGGCTCTCTCAGGCCCCATCAACATCCACCCCGATCACTCCGACGTGATGGGTATTCGCGACAGCGGCTGGATTATTTTGATGTCCGAAAACGGACAGGAAGCCTACGACAACATTATCCAGGCCATGCGCATCGGCGAACATCCCGATGTATTGCTGCCTGTAGCAGTTTGCCAGGATGGCTTCATAACCGGTCACGGCCTAGAACGTGTGGAAATCTACGCAGATGACGAAGTAAAAGATTTTATCGGCACGTATAAACCCCAATGGCCGCTATTAGACCTGAAGAATCCCAAAACCTACGGCCCGCTGGATTTCTACGATTACTACTACGAGCACAAGCGTCAGCAAATCGATGCAATGGAAAAATCGCAGGGCGTGATTTTGGACGTAGCCAAGGAATTCAACCAGCGTTTCGATCGCGATTATGGCCTGTTCGAAGAATATCGACTGGACGACGCTGACGTGGCTATTTTCGTTGCCAACTCAACGGCTGGCACGGCCAAGGCTGTGGTAAACGATTTGCGAGACGAAGGTTTGAAAGTCGGACTGATCAAGACCCGAGTTTTCCGCCCCTTCCCCGCTGAAGAATTGGCCCAAGCACTGAGCCACCTCAAAGCAGTCGCGGTGATGGATCGCTCCGTTTCCTTTGGCGCCATGGACAATGCCGGCCCTCTTTATATCGAATTGGCAGCAGCACTAGCGATTCACGGTGTTCGTATACCAATAACCGACTACGTATACGGCCTGGGCGGGCGAGATACCCTGCCCCGCGAGATCGAGCAAGTCTTCCGCGAGACGCTTGACGTAGCTGCGACGGGCGAAATAGAGCGCAGAGTGACGTACCTGAGCGTGCGAGAATAAGGAGTCAACATGGCAACCAAACTAACCCCAAAAGAATTAATCAAACAACCTGAGCGACTAGCACCTGGACACAGGCTGTGTGCGGGCTGTGGTGCCTCGATCATTGTGCGTCAAATGCTGGCCGCAATCGACGACCCGGTAGTCCTCGCCAACGCAACTGGCTGCTTAGAAGTAGCCACAACAATTTACCCCTTCACTGCCTGGCGCGTCCCGTGGATCCACAACGCCTTCGAAAATGCCGCCTCGACCATAAGCGGCGTCGAAGCCGCTTATAAATCCATGGTGCGTAGCGGGAAAATCGAAGATGAAAACACCAAATTCATCGCCTTTGCCGGTGATGGCGGCACTTACGACATCGGTATACAAGCACTCTCTGGCGCGGTCGAACGTGGACACCAATTCCTCTACGTCTGTTACGACAACGGCGCTTACATGAACACCGGTATCCAACGCTCCAGCGCGACGCCATTTGGCGCCCACACCACAACTTCACCGGCAGGTTCAAAGATACCCGGTAAGCAACAATTCCGCAAAGACCTAACCAAGATCATGGCCGCTCACGACATCCCCTACGTGGCCCAGGCAGCCCCCAGCAAATGGCGTGACCTGATGCAAAAAACCCGCAAAGCAGTCAACTGTGGCGGGCCAGCTTTCATCAACGTGCTCTCATCTTGCAACCGCGGCTGGCGGCACGAAACGGATGATACCATCGAAATCACCCAACTGGGATTGGACACCTGCTACTGGCCTATCTACGAAGTCGATAACGGCGAATGGAAGCTAAGTTACAAACCGCGCAAAAAACTTCCCATTGAAGCGTGGTTAAAATCACAAGGGCGATTCCGGCACCTTTTCAAGGACGAGAATCTTCATCTAATCGATATATTGCAAAAAGAAGTAGATCGCCGCTGGGAAACACTCCTAAAAATGTGCGGCGAAGCATAAGCCTAAATTACGCCCACAAAACTTCACCCCGTGATCAGAAGATGATCACGGGGTGTTTTCTTTGTAAGGGTTAGCACGGGCGTAAACGCCCATGCTAGGTTAACGAAGTCCCGCTGGGACTAGCCCGTAGGGCTTCGTAAACTAGCACGGCGGATTTATCCCCGTGCGGTAATCGCAAGCAATAGAAATTTCGTTTGAAATCAACGTTTTCATGGTTAATTATTCCCGCGCGGGAGCGTGCCCAAAAAAATCAGCTATAATTGACCCAACTTAGCAC
>JAYELX010000201.1:14562-17868 GCA_034717875.1 Chloroflexota bacterium
CGGATTTATCCCCGTGCGGTAATCGCAAGCAATAGAAATTTCGTTTGAAATCAACGTTTTCATGGTTAATTATTCCCGCGCGGGAGCGTGCCCAAAAAAATCAGCTATAATTGACCCAACTTAGCACCCACATGGAAACGGAACTTACGGAGGCAGCCCAATGACCCAAGAACATATTTTCATCTCCCACACCACCAAAGACGATGCAATCGTTAAGAAATTAGGCGAAACATTTAGACTTTTCGGCGAACTTCCTTGGATTGATTCACGTGAATTAACGGGCGGGGACAGATTAAAAAGCGTCATCGAAGAAAATATCCGCACAGCTCAGTATTTTTTAGTTCTAATCAGTATTGATGCGCTCAGTTCTGAGTGGGTTCAAGATGAATTGACGTTTGCTTTAAAGCAAGAGAAAAAACGGGATGATGGTTTCAAGGTTATCTCTGTCATTTTGCCGGGTGTAAAACTTGGTATTCTCAGGGGCTTTTTTCCAGAAGATTTTCTCCATATTTTCGTAGAAGACAAACCCACCGGCTTCAGCGATGCCATGCCAAAAATCTTTGCCGCGCTGGGACATCAACTCCCCGAAGATTGGAAAGAATCCGTAGAAATCACCGCCGAACCAGTCGAAGAATTGATACTCAAACTTAGCGACCCGCGCATCATCGAAACCGAAGATGGCGCACGCAGAGCCACCGCCACCGCCGAATTGGAATACAACCCCGCCCATCCCCCCGCAGCGGGGGGACCGAGGGGGGTAAATCGCGCCATCACCAGCAGACGTTATACCTTTACCGCGCCGCTGGGCGCAGTGGAGTTGGGCGAGATTCGTTGGTATATCGAGAAATACTATCAGTGGCCCACGGGCGTTTTCAAAATCCGCGCCGAAAAGACTGAAAAAGCTCTGTCAGTGTGGGGAAATGCGCTTTTTAACGCCGCTCTTGGTGCCCCTGCCCCCCTGTGTCCCCCCATTTTCGTCCACAGCTTTTCCGTGGGCGCAAATGGGGGGAGGGATTCTGCCCCTCCCCCAAATTCAACAGCACCATCGTCGCATTTGGGGGAGGCTGGGAGGGGGCTGGAGGGGCATGAATCTTTTGAAGCGTGGAAACGTGCCACAGGCAACCGCCGTTTTTCGGTGCAGGTGGATGGTGAACCCATAGCTGGAACACCAGAAGCCGAAGCCGCCCTCATCCGCGAAGCCGCCAGCGATTTGCTCTCTTTGCCCTGGGAAATTTTGCACGATGGCACAGGATTTCTCTCGCAGGGCGCAAACGCGGTGCGGGTACGGCGCCGATTGCCGAATCGAAAGCTGACCGTGAGCAACCCAGCCCAACTTCCGATTCGGGTGCTCCTGCTCAGTCCCCGCCCAGAAGTTGACGAGAAGAATAATCCCGTTGGCTATCTCGACCATCGCAGTTCTGCCCTCCCGCTGGTGCAGGCGGTTGAAAATTTGGGAGAAGCGTTGGTGCAGGTCGATATCCTGCATCCACCCACTTTTCCCGCCCTGAAAAAGGCACTAAAAAAGGCGCACGAAGATCAAAACGCCTACGATATCGTCCATTTTGACGGGCATGGGGTTTACGACCGCCGCGTGGGTTTGGGCGCGCTCTGTTTTGAAGACCCTGCCGATGAGCAAAAACTGGGGGCGCGCCTGCTTGCGCTCATCCACGCCAACGAAATTGCCGCCGAATTGCGCGCTTATGGGGTTCCCCTGATCTATTTGGATGCCTGCCAGACCGCTCAGGCAATCAATGACCCCAAAGCCTCGGTGGCGGGCAAATTGCTCGAAGAAGGGGTCGGCTCGGTGGTGGCGATGAGCCATACGGTGCTGGTGGAGACCGCCCGCCGATTTGTGGAGCCTTTTTATGAAGCACTGGCAGCAGGAAAACGGGTCGGCTCGGCGATGCTGGATGGGCAGATTGCCCTTTATGATGACGCCAAGCGCGGAAAAATTATGGGCGCGGGTCAATTGGATTTGCGGGATTGGTTTGTGCCCGTCCTTTATCAGGATGAAGCCGACCCTCAGCTTTTTACCGTCAAAACGGGCAAAAGTGCCGCCCGCCTGAGATCGAAGCGGAACGCCCTTAAATTAGGCTTGTTACCCGACCCCCCCGAACATTCCTTTGTCGGACGCAGTCGTCAGCTCCTGCTTTTAGAGCGGCTTTTGGAGCAGGAGAACTACGCCGTCATCCGCGGCAGCGGCGGGATGGGCAAAACCGTTCTGGCAGTGGAACTGGCGCGCTGGCTGGTACGCTCCAGCCGATTTGAACGCGCCGCCTTCGTGAGCGTAGAACCGCAAAACGTCCAAGACGTAAAGGGCGTGCTGGATGTGATTGGCAGACAATTATTGCCAAAATATACGGTGGCGCAGTATAAAACGCTCGATTTAGCCCTGCAACCCGTAGCACGCGCCCTGCGTGACCACCCCACGCTGATTTTGCTCGATAATCTCGAAAGCGTCCTGCCCGCTAATGGAACGCGGATGACGCGGAAAAAACGGATGAACGCGGATTCAAACCAAAAAAATCCGCGAAAATCCGCCCGATCTGCTTTTTCCGCGTTCTATTCCGGTACCGCAGATGCGACAGAATTGTTTGAACTCTGCACAAAATTACTCGCTGCCGATGAAAACACCCGCCTGATTTTCACCAGCCGAGAAGTTTTGCCAAAACCTTTTGCAGGGCGAAAAAATACAGTTGGCTTGGGACGCTTGCGTAAAGGCGAAGCCATCGAATTGGTTGAAAATGTGATGGCAGAACACGGCTGGGAACCGCCCGCCATAGACGATGCCCGCACCCCCGAAGAAGTGGAAGAATTGGTCAACGCCGTCAACCGTCATCCGCGTGCGCTGGTGCTATTAGCCAGAGAAGTGGCGCAGGGCGTGCGCGCCACCACGCAGAATATCGTCAAATTGATGGCAAAACTCGAAGCAGAAAACGAAGGCGACCGTGAAAACTCCCTCTACGCCAGCGTGGAACTATCTTTACGCCGCCTGCCTGAAGAAGTACGTCAGGTGGTCAATAAGCTGGCAGTCTTTCACGGTGGCGGAAATTTGGGCATTATGGCGATGGTGCTGGGCATCAAAGCCGATAGCATTGGTGCTTTTGCCCATAAGCTCATCGGAACAGGCATGGCAGAAATTCAGGACTACAATTACCTACGCCTCGACCCCGCCCTGCCCGCATACTTAAAACTGGGCTATCTGAACGCAAACGAGAAGGGCGATGCTCTGAGCGAAGTCGAAGAGACTTGGGCAGAAGCGATGATTCAATTGGTCAATTTTCTTTATGAGCAATGGAATAAAGA
>JAYELX010000202.1:0-3524 GCA_034717875.1 Chloroflexota bacterium
TGCTGGTCGAGTCGGTGTTGGTATTCCCGGCCAGGTCTTTGACGCCGCCCGCCGGTATGGTCGCTGTCACGGTGCCATCCCCAGCTACAACCACCGATACGCTGAAGGTCGTATCGTTGTTGGGCGCAATCTCTGTCACTGTCACAGCTCCCGTCGTTGCGGTACTGCTGCTCATATCTACATCTGCATTTGTGAATGTGGCATCGTTGATTGGCTCATCAAACACAGCCGTGAACTCAACCGGTGAACTATTGGTAGGATCAGCCTGCCCCCCAGCCTGATCGATGGTCACATTGGGTTTGGTGTTATCCACGATGTAGGTTTCATCGGTGCCAGGTTCGGTCGTTGGTAGGGCATTTCCCGCCAGATCGCTGATATCCTGCCCACCGGCCAAGTCCAGCCCCACCGTACTGTTGAAATCGACCAGATTCCCCCCGGAGACGGTGACATCACATTCGCTGGCACTCACCACAGAGACAGTCGTGATGCCCGCCGTGCTGTCCCCATCAACGCCGAAGTCCGCCGTGCCCACATTCTGCACATCTTCGTCGAAGGTAACCCGGAAGACCAGCTTATCGGCATTAGTGAGACTGTCGGGGGGCGTCTGCCGGGTGAAGGAGGTCAGGCCTGGGGGATCGCTGTCCACACCCGTACCATGGATGGAAAAGTCATAAGGATTTTCATCGAAGTCGTTATTGGTGATGCTGACTGTCGCTGTGCGCAGCCCGTTGGCCGCGGGGTCGAACTCGACCGTGAAGGTGGTAGTGCCGCCCGAGGCCGATACTGGCGAGTCGGGCTGCGCCGTGACGGTGAAATCACCCGCGTGCGCGCCGCTGATCTCCACGGGTAGGGTGATAGTCAGCGCGCCGCCGCCGGTGTTCTCGATGGTGAAGATGTGCGTGACGATGCCGCCGTCCACCGCCGCGCCGCTAAAGTCGGTGTGGTCGGCTGCATCGGGTGTTGTATCCCCGTCGGCAACGGAGACGCCATTTCCCTGCACATCCATTTCGGGCACGCAGTTATTGGCGTCATCAGGAGAAGGAGCGAGTTGCAAATACGAATCCGTGTTACGCTGGCCGCCCGCGCCGTTGGGACAGCGCTGGTTGGACTCGTTATCTTTATCGTTGTTGCCGTCTTCGTTAACCTGCGGCTGGGAAGCGTTGAGCAGCGGCAGCAACCCGGCACCGTCGGATTGGCCAGTATCGTAGACGATGGCATCGAGTAAATTATTGGTGGTCAGCGCGGTATAGTCAGGGAAATCCGCAGCATCACCAATGTAGAGCGCAACAGCATCGGCGCCGTTTTGCAGCGTACCGTTGCCGAAAGTGAGATCAACGCCCGCCATGCCGCTGTTGCCGAGGACGAAATAACCGTCGGCGTCGGTGGATTCGCCGTCGAGGTCGAAACTCCTGTAGGACTGGTCGTCACTGCCGTTGTAGAACACCAACACCAGGCCAGTCAGGTCGGTGTCCCCATCCCCGCCATCGTAGAGTTCGATGAATTCGGCGCTGTCGCTGCCCGGGGTGTCGGCGTCCACTTCGTTGATGAGGATCGAATCCACTGCACCGGTGCCTTGAATGGAAAAATAATAAGGATTCTCGTCGCTGTCATTATTCGCGATGCTGACCGTTGCTGTTCGCAGTCCTAACGCGCTGGGATCGAACTCTATAGTGAAGGTGCTCGTGCCGCCGGGGGCCACCGGCGTGGAGAGCTGCGTTGTGACGGTGAAGTCCCCCGCGTGCATCCCGCTGATCTGGATGGGCAGGGTGATGGTCAGGTCGGCAGTGCCGGTGTTCTCAATGGTAAAGGTGCGCTCTACCGTACCGCCATCCACCGCCGCGCCGCTAAAGTCGGTGTGGTCGGTCATGTCGGGGGTATCGTCACCGTCGCTGATCGAAACGCTGTTGCCTTGCACATCCATCTCGGGCTGACAGTTATTAGCCCTATCAGGAGAGGGGGCGAGTTGTTGGTACGTACCTGTATTACGCTGGCCGCCCCCGCCGTTGGGACAGCGCTGGTTGGACTCGGTATCTTTATCGTTGTTGCCGTCTTCGTTTACTTGCGGCTGGGAGACATTGAGCAGAGTCAATAGATCGTCGTCATCAGAATCGTCAGTGTCGTAGACGATGGCGTCGATCAAACCATCGGTGGTCAATTCGGTATCGTTGGGGAAATCCGAACCATCTCCGATGTAGATCGCTGCGGCATCGGCGCCGTTCTGCAACCAGCCATAGTTGCCCGGAGCTACATAAATATCACTTTCGGGCACCGTCCCAATGACAAAATAGCCATTGCCATCGGTGGAGTGACCATCGAAATCATAACTCTCGTATGATTGGTCATCGCTACCATTATAGAGTACCAAGACCAAACCGCTCAAGTTTGTGTTTCCAGTGCCGCCGTCGTAGAGTTCGATGAACTCGGCGGCATCGGTGCCCGCGGTGTCGGCATCAACTTCATTGATAATAATCGTGTCTGCAACGCCATTGCTTTGGATGACAAAATCATTGGTGAATTGTAAAAGTCCCCCTGATCCTTCCTGCAGCGAGTATTTTGACAAATTTTCCGCTACAAAACCATCTGTCCGAGCATTGACACGGGAAACGTTACCCCATGAAATCAGTGAAAGCAACAGTGCTGCCAGGATGAACAGAAAGAATATTTTTCTATTATTGTGAAACATAGTAATACTCCCTCCCCTAAAACGACAAACCCCACCCCTCATGCTGCAAATCTTCAGTAAGCTCAAACACACCCCCAATTGCGGTCAGCAGTCTTTCAACGAATAGTTGAAGATGATCACTTTATAAAAATAGTACTTTGTTCCTATAAGCTTATTGTAACGGGAAGAGCATATAATAACAATGCTCAATTTGGGGATAGTTCATATTACGCAGGAATTTAGGTTACACTATCGGAACGAACGTCGGTTTGCGAAGCACGCCTGCGGCTAGTGAATTCAAAGCACATACGGTGTTGCCAGCGGCATGCAAAGTACACCCTTTTGGTGTGCCTCCAGCACGGCAAGAATGACATCCCCCCCTGAACGGTTACGATTTCGAATGTTTTCGTCAATCCCGAAATATGAATGGGTTAGCTTTAGACTGTGAATCAAAAAGCCACTGACCTAAGGTCAGTGGCTCATACTTTTTCTGTAACAGTGGCAATGATTATGAGTTCACGTTGCTTGGATTGGCGCGTTGTAAAATCTCATCGATGCCCTTTTCGATAATGTTCTCGAGTTCCTGGGCTGTTTGCTGAAAAGCTCGTAATCCCTTTCCGTAGGGGTCAAGGATATCATAAGCGGGACCAACCAGGTCGGTAAGCATATAGACCTTATTTTTATCATTGGGAAATTCGACTTGCAAGCGCTTAACGACAATTAGAATTACTCATTGATGACAATTAGAAATGCCCACCTAGAGAGGTGAGGTAGCGGGTAAACTACTCTATTTTGAGGAGTAGAAAATGACAGCTACCGACACCCAGGCGAGGATCATCATGAGAGAACGAAGCAAAGGAAA
>JAYELX010000203.1:0-3517 GCA_034717875.1 Chloroflexota bacterium
CATCAAGGGACGATTCAATATGGCAAATACTGGCGTGCGAATGCCCACACCAACAAGGTTGACGATTGCAAATTCCATCAATTGTCTAGCTAGTGACTTGGATCGCGAGTCGGGATAAGTCCAATAACGATTCCAAACAAAGTTGCTTATAATGGCAACCGTAAAAGAAAACACACTAGCTAAAACAGGATTAATATAGAGTAACTTCGTCAGCAGGTTGAAAGTGCCAAAGTCAATCACAGCACCAATAGTACCCACCACGGCAAATTTGAGAAAGCGCGTTCGCTCAACAGGGTCGCTAATGATTGTTGTCGCATTCATGCCAAACCTGAATGCTCTTTGAAATAAGGAATGGTTCGTTGAAGCCCCTCTTCGAGATTGATTTTGGGTTCCCAATTCAATACCTGGCGAGCGCGCGAAATGTCGGGGCGGCGGCGTTGGGGGTCGCCTTCACCACGCTTTTGGGGCCGAAAAACCATATCATCATTGCCGATCAAAGCGTTGATCGTCTCTGCAAATTCCAAAATGCTGGTCTCTGTCGGATTGCCGATATTGACTGGGCGATGCTCATCAGAAAGCAATAAACGATAAATGCCATCAATCAAATCGTCCACATAACAAAAACTGCGCGTCTGCGCCCCATCACCATAAACCGTCAGTGGTTCGCCGTTCAAAGCTTGCTGCAAGAAATTCGGCACCACGCGGCCATCGTTGACATGCATACGCGGGCCAAAGGTGTTAAAAATCCTGACAATGCGGGTGTCGATGCCATGAAAACCATGATAGGCCATGGTCAATGCCTCAGCAAATCGTTTGGCCTCATCATAAACGGATCGCTTCCCAATGGGATTAACATGCCCCCAGTAACTTTCCACTTGAGGATGCTCTAATGGATCCCCGTAAATCTCGCTGGTTGACGCCAGTAAAAAGCGGGCATCATAGGCCTTGGCTACGCCCAAGGTATTATGCGTGCCCAACGCTCCCGCTTTCATTGTTTTGATCGGCAGGTTGACATAGCCATAAGGCGAATTTGGGTTAGGGCTAGCCGGAGAGGCAAAGTGCATCACTGCGTCCAACTTGCCAGGTACGAAAATGAAATCGGAGACATCATGGCGGATAAAGAAAAAACGCTCATTTCCCGCTAGATGGGCCAAATTTTGAGGGTTGCCAGTAATGAAATTATCCATTCCGACGACTGCGTGACCCTCAGCTAATAAGCGATCACATAGATGTGATCCCAAGAAACCTGCCGCTCCAGTTATTAATACTCGCATTATAATTCTCTCTCTTTTTGTGTTTGATTTGATTTATTGATGTGTTGAGGCTAACGCCAATCGAGGCGATTGATGCGTCCATCACCGGTGACCTGCCAGGCCTGACCAGTTTCGGTATCGATCAACCAAATATTGCCCTGATAAAGCAAAGCCAGAGCATATTCACCCGTCTCTTCCAAAGGCTGTGGAGACCAATGGCCCCAATCGCGCTGAGGCTCAATTCCTTGCGTCCCAGCAGGCGGGAATAATTCTTGCTTGTTCGACCCATCCCGATCCATAACCATCAACCGATAAGACCTTTTCTCACTTTGCTCGGGAAATATAGCTTGTAAATATGCTACCTGGTAAGCAGGCTCCCCCTTGGGCGTGGGTTGCAGCGGTGATGGCAGCGGATACGCGAACATGCCCACAGAGGAAACCAAATCTACCGATTTACCACCCGTAAGCGGGATAGCGATCAAGTTAAATACTGGTGATGCTTCCGGATCGGTTATGCCCGGAGGCGGAGCATGTCGCACCGTGTAAAGCAACAAACCGCTAGGCCCCCATCCCATTCCCGGAACCCAGGCCCAATCGCTGCGCGTTTTTAATGGGGGCATCTCCACCGCAGGTGTGCGTGAACCCTCTTCCATCTCCAGTATGCCAACCTGATTCGGAGAAGCATAGGCCATGTACAATGAATTTGGGGCATAAACGAAATCGGTCCCCCACCATCCGTACACGCCACCCGAATTAGTCTCGACGATTATCTCTGGGCTTGGATCTACCCAACCCGCATCACTAAAAATATTCAACTGTAATTCATTATTGGCTTGCCAACCAGGAGATGCTTGCCTCTGCTCCACCGTCGAAAAAGCAAACCATTCTGTGGAACCCGGCTTCCAAGAGGCAAAGTGGATCACATTTTCCACCCCCAGATCAACTTCGATTTCCGGGTCATCGATGTTTATGGCCCACAGGGTATTGATCACATCGTCATCATTATCGCTGCGTGTAAAGAGAAGCCATTGACCATCATCAGAAAGATCGAACACGCGCCCATCTAAATCACGAGTTGAAACAATCGAAATTCGATTGGCCGTCGTCGCCTCCATCATCCAAGCATTATTATCAGATAGATAGACCAACCGCCCAGGAATGGACACAGGGGCAAACGATGACGGCACACCAACCAGCATTATTTGCGGAAGTGGGTCTTTGATCGCGGCAACCTTGATTTCGGTTTTCGAGATTTCGACACCATTTTCATAAACGATGCGATAAGTAATTTCTTGCAATCCGTTTTCGCCCAACTGAAGAGGTTGAGTTTCTCCTTCGGGGAGGAATTCGCTGGGTTGAAGCTGCTGCTCGTAAGGAATCACAACCTGTTCGACCTCGAATTCCTCATACATTCGAGTGATATTAATCTCCATTCCGTCAGTCAGGGGGACGTATAAATCTGGTTCAACTCGATCCATCGATCCGAGAGATATTTCTGCAACATCAAGAGCTGCCTTGACCGCCTCCCCAGGAGATACCTGAACCTGATGAGTTTGATCACCCACAACGACGTTAACCTGAAGCATGGCCTGCTCCGTTGGGGTTGCCGTACAGGCAGCCAACAACATAGAAATTATCAACAGTAATAAAAAGAACTTGCTCAAAATAGAGATGTGCATTGCATCTGTTCTTGATGTATTGCCCATTGGATCGCCAGAAAACATCCTGTATTTACCGCCTCGCAGGTGCAAAGCATCCCTAAGTGCCGCACTCTCGAAGTGCAATGCACCTACTATTTTACAACTTAATTTTGAGCAATTACGTAATAAAACGATTGGATGGTATAATTTCATCTTGTCAATTTCTAAGCCAGTCTCAAAGTATCATCTCAATATTTCGATTTCGAGGCTGCGACCGGTTAGCGCACAATCATCACCGAACCACAACAACCTTACTTTATATCAACAATTACAATCTAACTCAAGATTATAGCATGAGCAACCAAAATCAACCTATACAAGAATCCCAATTAAGTCTATCAGCCCAAATCGAATCGATACTTTTTATCGCTCCTGAGCCAATCTCTTTGTGGCAATTATCGAAAACATTAGGTGTCACTCAACGGCAAATCGAAAAAGGTCTTGATGAAATCGAGCTTCTCTATCAAAGCCGCGGGATATGTCTACAACACCATGACAGAAAAGTTATGATAACTACCGTCCCCGAGGCAGCTGCCATAATCGAGCAATTCCTGGGGCTTGAAG
>JAYELX010000204.1:0-3515 GCA_034717875.1 Chloroflexota bacterium
GCGTTCTGCGGCCAGTATTTGCCTCGACAGAGAAACCGCCCTGGGAGGTAGTGTGTAAATGTCTCCAACATCCAAAATAAATCGAGCGGCATCGATGAAACCGCCCCTCTCCTGGGGCGTGAATTGCAGCTTTAGTATATCGGGGCTTATTTCTGGGCCACGCTGATTTGCCTCGTTGACCCGGCGGATATCAGCAACGGCCTGGGCGACTACGGCAAAAAGCAAGTCGTTCAAACCCACTGACGCACTTATGCCTCCCACACTGCTCTGAGATATGCTCAACAATGCAGCTTGAGCCACATCTTCTATCCGCGGTATCCTGGCATCAACATCTACTTCGATGACAATGCGAGCGGGGGGAATATGGATGAAACTGCGGGGAGATACGCGTTCTTCATCGAAGACAATCTCACCATGTTCATCAAGGGCGAATATGCGTAAGGGGGGACAAAAAAAGGTGTGAAAGTTGCGCTTGGCTGTGTGTGGATAGACAAAGGCCAATGCTGTATCCCCCAAAGTGGATTTGAACATTGCTCCCCAAGCACGTGACCACGGATTTGCGAGAATTTTTGTTTTCATCGGATACTCCAAAGCACGAACAGAGGCAAAGCTATTAGAAACGCACCTATGGACGGGACGCGGGTTGGCTTTGCTCGATTAGCGATAGTGGTCCATAAGCGCAAGCCTGCCTCACATCCGTACCGCAGCAACAGCGCCCCCAGGTTCCACAACAGCACGCCTGTGACAATCGAGGCAAGCATGATCCAGGTCGGAAACCAAATCAAAAGATAAGCCCCAGCTAACGCGTCCGCAGCCCCCATCGCGCCAAGCTCCCAGACCATATAGAACAGCAACCATCCTACTGCCAGCGGAACATAGCCCAGCATGGCCACGCCAGCCAATGGCAGGATGGTCAGAATACGCCTGAGTGTGCTTTGGGTGAGATTCGTCGCTGCTATCGACACGGCCATGAGCGTAGCAGCTCCCATTGATCTATAGAGAAGGAAGACTATCAGGCCCAAGGATAAAGGCACGATTGAGAACCAGAGTGGTATTCGCCGATCTCTAAAATCCTGAATCGTCTCCGCCGTCAGCCAAACATATAGAAATAAAGAAATTACACATTTATATGTCATCTACATAATTTGTGGATACCATATAGGCCGTATCGCCTAATTGCTTGAAGCCTGCTCGAGCATAATATCGTTGTAGTTTTTTTGTATCTCGTTCGATATCGTCGCTGCCATAATCGTCATAACGCATAGTATCAAACCATGCTTCCTGTTCTTTCAATTCTTGAGTGTTCTTAGGCTGCGCCTCATACTGCAACGGGAAGGCTTTTAGAGCAACCAGTGCCGCTCTTTGGCCAAAGCATTTTGTTTTCATTTGCATAGCCTGTAGGCCCAGACCCTGGCCACGGTACTCTGGCACAATCTCTATTTTTCTCAAAATGAGAACATCCGTATAAAAATCGTCAAATGTAAACAATTCTGGTTTCATGTACCGCTCAAACATTTCGTAAAATGCACTGACCTCCCCCGATATGGCATCAAATAATTCGAATGCATTAATCCCAGCTTCTTGCGCGGCGTACACATTGAGAAGGATTACCGACCAGCTTCCTACATCCACTTTCATACCGGTTTCCAACACGTCTACTATTATGCCCTTGACAACATGAAAATAATCATACAAATATTCACGCGGCCAATTAAAGCCATTACTTGTCCATGTGTATCGATAAGTCATATCATTATTCCGTTTTTTTCAATCAAGAAATATCCTACAATCCACAACACTAATATTGAAAACTCGGTGGACGTGGCTTATCCCAAGATTTGAGTAAATACTGTTTATTTCCAAAACCCAGAATAAGCCTCAGGGAAGTTACATACCTATACGTCATTTGCTGAATATCCCCGCCATTCCCCCGCCCATCATTCCTAGCAGGAATACGATTGCATGAATATCCCACCAGTAATTGAATGGTTTATTTCTTGCCAACCACGCACACACTCCGGCAAGGATTGCGGCTATGATTATTGTAAGTACAACTTTAATAAACTCATTCATGGACTGCCATGCACGGGATACCATTCTACGTCCCATTCATCAGACGTAAAACTAGCATTTCCTCCAATCGCATCAGTCACGGTCATCTGGGCATACCAGCTGCCGATTGCATCTGCACCAAAGTTGTCATTACCCGTTTCGCCGCTGTCGAGCACAAAAGAATTACTCGAAGACGGAGAATAGCTCGGATTTGTGCCTCCCGGCCGAGATAGGGTCACATTGATCGTATAAGGTGGAAGGCCGCCATTGATGGTGCCGTGCAAAGTTTGAGCGGGCTGGCCTAACTCGGAAGGTAAATATACCAACGAGGTATAGTCCACGGTCATGTTGATCGCCAGGGCTGGAATGGGAGTAGGGGTTGGAGGAGGAGGAGGAGGAGGAGGAGGGGGAGCACCGCCACCGCCACCACCGCCACCCCCGCCACCGCCACCACCACCGCCGCCGCCACCACCACCGCCACCACCGCTACTGCCACACGTGCCCGTAGCCTCGCATGGTGCAGGGACGTAGTGGTATTCATCGTCCCCTCTTAGACCTGCTATATAGTCCCTGTAATCTTGACCTGATTTGGTTTCGTTCTGCTCGCCGCAGGCCGGATTTGTCCAGCCCCCAGTATCACCAGCATAAGCGGTGTTTGTCGTACTCGATACCACAGCGAGGATAACAAAGGCAAAGACTAAGAATAGAAATGTCCAACGGTTTCCTTTTTTCATGATTTACTCCTTTCCTAATTCAAAGCTAAAAGTTTTACGATCTCCAATTTCCAACGACCATTCTCCTACTGGGTCTTCTTCCGCAAAGCCTAGAACATACGTAACAACTGTATCGTCCCATACTGCGGTCTCATCATCACCATGAAACAACTCATTCCCATTGACACTCCCACTAACTTCAATTGGCGCATCTACAAGCGCATAGCCCGTGCACCAAACAATGGACACACTACCCAGGGCGGGTTCCGGGTAAATCCCACAGCCTTCGAAGGGTACGCTTTCTACAACGTGGGAATGGTCTAAAGAGAATTTGTATTCTTTTTCTAACCCATTGCTGCTCGTCACATGGTAGGTGAAATCCCCATCCGGGTAGCTGCCATCGATGGTGTGGTAAATGGGTATTTTTCCACGTTCGTCAGCAGTTTTAGTAAAAACGTCTATTAGGCCATATTCTTCGTGCTTCAGTTCTACAGATAAAGCAACACCAGGTTCGAACCCTTCGACGATTACAGTGACCTGTTGCCCCGGCCCGTATGTGAATCCCTGATGATCTCCAGTGATGAAGGGCATGATGGGGATGGACATTTGCTGTGTAGAAGTTGCTGTCTCAGTTGGTAGCTGCCTACCTTGCGCTTCGATGTCGACAGTTTTGGTAACGACAGTCTTGGCAATATCCACTGAAGCATTTGATTTTTCTGGGGTTTCAAAATTGGATATGTCTATTGTTGG
>JAYELX010000205.1:0-3512 GCA_034717875.1 Chloroflexota bacterium
AACTTGCTTAGCGCGGTCCTGCATGCTCAGCAGCCCCAGACTTTTTCCTTCGACAGCGCGCTGCAAGGCGGCCTCAACATCAAAACCTTTGCCGTCATCTTCGATAATTAGGCGCAGCGTTTGGTCACTCTCGATGCTCACGTTTACGCCTACGTGCTTTGCCTCGGTGTGCCGGGCCACGTTGGTAAGCGCAGTCTGGATAATGCGGTAGCTGGTTGTTTCTATTTCAGGTGGTAGCCGCTCTGCTGGCAAATCACAGTTAAGTGTGATTGTGAAATCAGCCCATTGTGATTGATGCTTTATGTACCAGCGTAGGGCCGCGTCCAGGCCGAAATCGTCGAGAACGGATGGCCGCAGATTCAGTGAGAGATCGCGCACACGCATCAGAGCGCGATCGGCGATGCTAACACTCTCTTGTAGATCATGAGCCAGCTGGTTGTGGCCCGCTAAATGCTGCAAGGTTTGTAGATTTAGTTTCACCGCCGTCAGGCTCTGGCCGATTTGATCGTGCAGCTCGCGCGCCAGGGAGCGGCGTTCGTTCTCCTGCACCTGCACTAATTGACGTGAGAGCGAGTTCAGACGTTGGCGGCTTGCGCTCACCTGCTCGAAGAGGAGCGCGTTATCGATAGCCTGAGCCACGTGTTGTGCCAGAATTTGGGCAATGTGCAAATCTTGTTCGTCGAAAAAGTCCGGCTTTGCGCTGTCGATCATCAGGGCCCCGAGCATACGACCGCGGGTCACGAGGGGGATGCCCATCCATGAACGCACGTGTTCGGCCCCGGGCACCCAGATCCAACCTTCCAGTTCCCGCACGTCGGGGCAAAAAACCGGCTGATGGTCTTGTCTCATTTGGCTCAATATCGGGCTATTTTCCAACAAGCCTTTTGCCTCTGATGTAGTCATTTCTACGTCAGCGTAACCACTCCCAGCTACCAGTTCGGGTTTATTGCCTCCACGCAGAATAAGCACCGAGGCGGCGCTGTAGGTCAATGTTTGTTTAAGTTGTACCAGAATCTCGTTTAGGATTTGATCGAGTTCCAGGCTCGCGCTCACAGCATGGGCGGAGGTGCGCAGCATTTCGGCTTCTTGGCGGCGGCGCGACTCGTCATCGAAAAGGCGCGCCCGCTCCAGGGCCACGCTGATTTGATTGGAAGCGGTTGTGAGTACAGACAGGTCATCCTGATTGAATGCATTAGTTTCTTTATTTTCTACGATCATCACACCAATAACGTCATCGCTGACCCGGATAGGCAAGTCTACTTCCGATCCCAGCGTCCTACCCTTTACGTGGCGCGGCTCTTTTTTAACGTCAGGCGTGTAGTGCAGGCGGCCGTCCAATAATGGTCGTTCGCTCAAGCCCTGATTTGGGGGGATGCGCCAATCGTCTGGAATGTCCTCCCAACCCTCACTAGCGCGCAGTACCCGATCTCCCGTGCGCTCATCCACTAGAAATATACCCAGATGATCGTAGCTCAAATTTGTCTGCAAACCCTTCACCGCGGTCTCTAAAAGTATATCTTCTTTTATGGACACGGCCAGGGAGGTACTCAAGTCTAACAAGGCTGCCTGCTGTTTTAAAAATCGTTGGGTTTCGGCGAATAGGCGCGCGTTTTGAATGGCTAAAGCGATCACGTTGGCAAGGGCTGAGAGGGTGTCTATATTCTCCTGGGTGTAGGCGTCAAAGCGATAACTCTGCACTTGCATTACCCCGATGGTTTCACCTTCGATTTTCATGGGCACAAAGATGGCCGAGTTGATCTCATCTTCAGCCTCGCCGGTGGGTGGGGAGCCTGCGGTGATGGTGCCATTGGCGTCAACCGTATACTTGGTTTTGGTGGTTGACTCCGTCTGACGATAGTCGCGGTTGTAAAAAGGTTCTCCGCTGTGAATCACACGACTCTGGGTTCCATGCCCTTCTGCTTCCAATGGAATAGGTGGGAACGTTAGTGCATCCAGCGCATCGCCTGCATACATCACGCAGCCGGCCCGGATGAGCTGAGTCTCTTTATCGTAATAGGAAATGACAAAAGCGTCGGCATCCATTATGGTTCGAACATGTTCGTAGATGGTGAGGTAGATATTATCAAGGTCTCTCGACTTGCCCAGGGCGAGCGCTAATTGTGTTGTAGCGGTTTGTCGGTTCAGCAATCGCTCAAGTTCTTTTTTTGTTTGTACTTGCTCGGTGACATCGCGTAGAATCCCCTGGGTGGCCGTGCCGCCGCGATATGAAATATAAGAGGCGGAGACTTGTACTTCGATTTCGTTGCCATCTTTGTTCAGGGCGGTGAATGTGTAACGGGGGCTGAGTCGTTCACCATCAGCGATCTTTCTCAAGCGCTCGTCGACAATTGGGTGGCTCTTGGGGGCGACCAGCTTGCGGTAATCGAAGTCTGGCGAGCTGACTTCCTCCGACGTGATCCCAAAAAGCTGCTCGAATTTAGGGTTGCATAACTCGAATTTGTTATCATAGAGCAGGTAAATGGCGTCGTTGGATTGTTCGATCAGGGAGCGGTATTTTTTTTCGCTTTCTCGCAGCGCAGAAGTCTTTCGTCGCACTTGTATTCTGGACACGGTCACAACCGTCAGGAGAAAAACTATCGTCCCCCCTCCAAACATCAGCGCAGATTTTATCCAGTCGGGAATGGTCTCGATTTGGTTGTTTTCCAGTTGCTTCAATCCCTGCGTCCACGTCCCCGGTACCCACTCGATTTCCCATCCCTCTTCGGCGGCGATGTGGCGAATCAAGTCGGGCCAAAATCCTGAAACCGTGCCGTCTTCAGCTGTGTAAATCTTGGGAGCGTTTTCATAAACCCCAACCCTGCTGGTGATAGGATCATCATCGGCGAGGGCTGTAGAAAAACCGAAAGCCGAAAATATAATTAGGCAGACGAGATATTGGAAGTGTTTTTTCATGGTTTGGTCTCTTGGGGGCGTATAAAGCTGGTAAGCGGATGGGGTAGCGGATCGCTCGTGTGTATACGCATGTGCGTTTATGGTGTGGCGTGTGTCTGTACGGTTGCGTGTGGTCGAATGGCCGCGTGCGTCCGGACGGCTGTGCGCGTCCGGACGATCGCGTGCGTTCGGACGATCGCCCAGGCATAAATGCCAGGGCTAATATTGCGAAGGCCTACGGCCTGGATATTTAGCCCGGTAGGGCTTTGCAAAATTAGCACGGTGGTTTACCGCCGTGCGTTCGTGCGGGCGAGATGTGCGTTCGTACGTTAGCCACCGCGCAGGGCATGCTGTATATTCATACGTCCATCACCTCACGGAATTTGTTGGGTGTTCGCCGCCGCGCGGGAATGTGTGTGTCTGAAAAGACGCGTGCGTCCGAACGGCCGTGCGCGTCGGGACGGCCGCGTGCGTTCGGACGATCGCGTGCGTCCGGACGATCGCCCAGGCATAAATGCCAGGGCTAATATTGCGAAGGCCTTGCCAACGGCATGCAAAGCTCGGCCTGGATATTTAGCACGGTAGGGCTTTGCAAAATTAGCACGGTGGTTTACCACCGT
>JAYELX010000206.1:0-3509 GCA_034717875.1 Chloroflexota bacterium
GGCTGCGGTCCAAGGCGAATATCTCTGGTTCTATACCAAGTAAAAAAACCAGAAACCCTATGACAACAAACCCAATTCCAATCCGAGACCTACGGCGTCCATTTTTTGGTTCTTTCTCAATCACAATAATGATCCTTTCAGCAGTGTATCCTTCAAATGTATGCTTCGGTTTCGCTGAGAATGTTGGCAATGTTTTCCACGTGGCAACCATTCAGTCCCCCCTCTCGTTACCACGCCTTCCTCTCGTTACCACGCTCCTGCGTGGTAACGCTGGCCACAACGCTCCGCGTAGCATACTCGAAGGCGTGCCACGTTCCTAATCGAGCGACGCTGAGCATCTCGACAAGCATTCCAACGCAGAGCATTGGAACAAGAGGAGTGAACGATTACTCCGCGTGTATCCGCATCCCAGCTTCGAAAAGCCAGGCAGCTATGAATTACATTTGAAAGCCAGGGCGCGATCTGACGGTTTTGAACTCTAAATCTCCAACGTAATTTAGTAACTGGCTGATCAACTCATCCCATTCGTTGGAGGTCATAATAAGGTCCAGTTCGGACAAGCTGCCTGTCTGGGCTGCTATTAGAATCTGAGGGCGGTCACCATAGGCAGTGACCCAGGCACCTATTGGTTCTAGTCCTAGTTGCTGTATCTCCGGGATGAATTTGCGCACCACGAACTCGAAATATTCTTGTTCGCGTCCCCGAATGATATTCCACGTCATTAATTGCTTAATTGCCACACATCTTCTCCGTATATCTTTGTAAAAGCGGACTTGCTGAACGATCCAGCATTGTTTGTAGTTAGGTACGAGAGCACCCGTGAAGTTGCTCAAAATTAAGTTTATGAATGCTAACATAAATCTTCGGAAGCATACCTGATTGCTCAAGCCGGTCTCATGACCGTACGGCCTCCCAACCGCTGGAGCCGGTCTCCTGACCGTGCGTGGGTGACTCGGTCAGGTACTCCGAGAGCATGCTTCGCGAAGACCGGTCACAGCAGCTGCAGCCAGACCGGTCACAGCAGCTTGTGATTATTAAACTCTGTTTTGAGCAATTACGTACCCATTTATGTACAGTGCCGAACTCTCCTTCACCACAACGAACAAAGCCGGTCTTCGTACAGCACAATACCTCTGCGTCCCTGTGTTAAATCGAGTTAACTACGCCTGGTAATCTAAGACAACAATCTGAGTCTCGGTGGGAATCGATGACTGCGTAACACTTAGTTCCTGCTCGGATTCAATCTCGCTCAATCCCATCTCTTTCATAAATTTGCTTAGAGGGTTGAGTTTTATTTTGGAGTCGGGGGTATTATAATGCATTGGGATAACAATCCCCGGCTCCAACAAACTTATCACTTCAGAAGCTTTTGCGGCGATTAAACCTTCTCCACCACCCACCGGCACCAAAGCAATACTTACCGCCCCCAAAGCCTCAACCTGAGACTGCGTGGGAACACGACGCAAATTACCCAAATGGGCAATAGTGATGCCGTCATAATCGAAAACGTAGAGCGTATTATAAAGCTCGTCATTTTTTCGTTTCTTGTCACCATTCGTCCGCACAGCGGTGATAAAGACATCACCAATTTCATATTCACCCGGCCCCCGCAGTACGCGCTTATTGCCTTTTACCGCGGATATGTGATTGTACGCTGGTATATCTCTGCTGATGGACACAATCTGACCGCGTAGGTTCAACTCTTGATAACCAACTACTTCATAGTCATAAGGGTCGGTGATCACAGTCGCTGCCCCACGGGATGTAAGCCTAAAACAAGCGTGTCCGTACCATTGAATTTTCATTTATTAGTATCTTCCTTTTTTAAAAAATTTATTCGAGATGGTTCATAGATGTCAAAAATTAAATTTACACATTTCTAGAGCGAACGCCGATTGAGTGGCCAAAAGAACTGGCCTGGGTCGTAATCTAGGAAGCGGGTTTGCGGAAGGATTGTTACTGAGGTAAATCCGCTGTTTTCGACAAGCTTCCCCCTACGGGGACGCATGCCAAAGGCACGCAATACCGAAGGTACGCAAAGCGAAGCGAGCGAACCGACGCTATGAGGCTCGACAATGCTAGATATCTTGAAAAAGCGTAAACTTAATTATAAACCATCCCTTTTATTCGTATTATCTCAACCTATTAGAGCTGAGATGGGATTCTTCACTGCCGTCGAGCTTGCGAAAGGCTCGAATGCTCGAGTAATAATATTTGCGCCTACGATTATACCATTATTGAAGCAGACTTCTTTTTTCTGGTATTATTAAGATCAAATAATCGAACCAACCAACACAGGAGCTTTCATGGAAAATAATCTAAAAAAACTCAAGGTGATTTTAGCAGAAATCAATGACCTACAAGCCGCTGTTGCCGTATTGGGATGGGATCAACAGGTCAATATGCCGCCGGGTGGAGCCGAGGCCCGCGGCAATCAACTGGCCACAATAGCTTGGTGACATCGCTAGCCCTGGTGACATCGCTCCGCGGTGTCACCGTGGGAATGACGCTCCGCGTCGCCCGGGTGGAACGCAGCACTCCTTCGAGTATGCTACGCGAAGCGTTATCGCTGGACGTTCCCACGCGGAGCGTAGGAACGAGAGAAAGATGCCAACCTACAATACATCACATCATTCATAAATAACGAGAAAAAATTATGGCGCGAGTCCTTTTTATCGATGACGACTTTTTCACACTAGAAACATACGAGAAGATACTCTCCCTTTATGGGCATGAGGCATTATTATCTGATTCAGGGCGTGAGGCTTTAAAGCTGGCTCGCGAAAACTCTCCCGACCTAATTATATTGGATCGCCAGATGCCGGATACGGATGGATTTACGCTGCTAAAAAAGTTGCGTCTTGATGTTGCCACGGCGACGACCCCCATTATTATGCTTACGGCCAGTCACGATACCTTTTCCGAACGGGCAAAAGCTGAGGGCGCGCAGGACTTTTTTAGTAAGCCCATCCGGGCCAAAGAGCTTATAGCTATCATAGAAAAATATACCTCGGATTAATACTTTCGGTAGCCGTCCAATAATAAGTTCGTGTTTTTCATTCAGTAACGCGTTTCCTCAGAGGAACCGAGTTCCTGAGAAGAATTTATTTACGGACAGCCCCTTACGCGCTGAGACTTCCGAAGTCCGAATCCTAACAAACTGTGTAAGTCACCGTTTCAAAAAACCATTTGCATCAAAGAAATTTTCCCTGAAAAGCACCCAAATCTTAGAAGGTGATGAGTTCACTGAAAAAAGAGTCTATATGACTACAAAGCAACTGTCGTGTGTACCCTGTATATCCTGTGTACCCGTATACCCTGTACCCTGTGTACTTTATGCCCTTCGTATACTTGGTGGTTTTTTCAGCGGAGTCGGTTATGCATTCTAGAACTATCCTAACACTGCTCGCACTGCTGTTTCTGAGCGGGTGTGCGGGATTTGGGGCGACTACAAACATCCCCACCTTGTTGCCTGCGGACTACATCCCTACGGCGATCGCGCTAACGGC
>JAYELX010000207.1:0-17774 GCA_034717875.1 Chloroflexota bacterium
CTGGGCGCAACCAACTGCATTCAGAGCCTCGGGGACGTGCATTTAGATCTCTCGGAACTGCCGCAAGCCCGCGCCCGCTACCAGGAAGCCCTGCCGCTCTTCCGCGCCATCGGAGAAAAACTGGGCGCAGCCAACTGCATTAAGAGCCTCGGGGACGTGCATTATCGTCTCTCGGAACTGCCGCAAGCCCGCGCCCGCTACCAGGAAGCCCTGCCGCTCTTCCGCGCCATCGGAGCAAAACTGGGCGCAGCCAACTGCATTCAGAGACTCGGGGACGTGACCCTCGAAGAAAAGGATTCCGGAAAGGCGGAGAAATTGTATCGGGAAGCGGTGGATATGGCTAAAAATATCAGTCCAGCGAATGAGGCTGCTGCGCTCAACAGTCTTGCCAGTCTCTACGAAGAGCAAAAAAAGTACGCCCAGGCGATTGAAATTTATTCCCAGGCTATAAAGATATTCCCCCAGCACGCTTATATTATCCGCAACCGCGCCCGGATGCACCTGAAAAGAAAGGATGCCGACAGCGCGCATAACGATATTGAATTAGCAGCCCAATTACAGCCTGATAATGACTATCTTTTCCTGCGGCGCGGCGAATTGAGTATTTTACGGGGTAATTATGCCGCGGCTATTTCCCACTTCGAAGCCGCGTTGGAACGTTTCCCGCGCATGAGCTACGCTTATTTTAGCATCGGTCTGGCGCATCTGCGCGCCGGGCGGCCTGAGGCGGCTTTGGAGGTGTATCAACAGGGGTTGGATGTGACCGATGCTCCCAGTGATTTGGAAAAGGCTATTGAGGATTTGGAGGCGTTGCAGGTTGAGGAGCCGGGTTTGCGCGGGGTGGAGGATGTGTTGGGTAAAATACGTCAACGAATTGGGAACGGATAAGCGAATTCTTTGGCGCCCATTCGTTTATTCGCTTAAAATTCGTTGACGGTTTTCAAGAGGCCGCGCGTGTAGGAATAAAAGGCGTCAACGAATAGGGAACGAATAAACGAATTCTTTGGTGCCCATTCGTTTATTCGCTTGAAATTCGTTGACAAAACATGAAGGGAAAAAGTATGATTTCAAAAAACGAGAAACCTGGCTTGGTGGATGATAAACTCAATGGGTTGACTTACAAAGTTATCGGGTTGGCGATGGACGTTCACAATGACCTGGGCCCTGGGCACCGCGAATCGACCTATCACAACGCCATGACACAGCGTTTTATGGATGCAAATCTAATAGCAGAAAGGGAGCCTGAATTACCTATCGTGGATGAAAATGACAATGTGGTCAATTTTTACGTTCCCGATCACCGCGTTGAGATAGAGTTGTTGATAGAATACAAAGCTCATTACTATCCTTTAACAAATGATGAAATTGCCCAATGTATAGACTACTTTGCCGCTTCGGATTGCGAAGTTCTTCTTTTATTCAACTTTGGCAAGCCGCGCCTGGAATGGAAACGCCTTTTCCCACCTGAACATATTCACGCCCACCGGCGTAAGCGTTGGTCGCGCAAGCATAAATGACGTCAACGAATAGGGAACGGATAAACGAATGAGGCGTAAGTCATTCGTTTATTCGCTATACATTCGTTGACAAAAGTACAAATAACGCCGGCTTAGCAGCCGAAAGGGGATTTGAACTACTAATTAAAGAACGTCAACGAATAAGAAACGGATAAGCGAATATTTCGCCTTCTATTCGTTTATTCGCTATACATTCGTTGACGATTTTCAAACAGCCGGGGGCATACTAATTCTGCTTGATCCCCAACGTAACCTCCATCCCATCGACCTCATGCGTCTCCACGAAGGCATCAGCGGGCGGCTCTCCGACGATCAGCTCGGTGGTCAGCGTCTCGGTTTGGATGTAATCGCTCCATTGCTCGAAGACATCGGCCAATTTTCCCACAGCGGTGTACCAGGTTGTGATGCGGTCCTCGATATTGAAGTCGGCCTCTTTGCGCTGCGATTGCACCAGGCGGACGATCTCGCGGGCCTGGCCTTCGGAGCGCAAGTCGGGGCTGATTTTTGTGTCGATGGCGACGGAGAGCAGGTTGTCTTCGGCGGTGGAAAGCCCTTCGGCAGCTTCGGTTTTGACCATGATTTCAGCGGGGCTGAGAGTCACGCTTTCGCCGTCCACGTCCAGCGACACACTTTCACCAGCCTCAACTTTGGCAGCAACTTGATCGGGGTCTAGCTCGTATAGAGCAGCGCGCACTTTGGGGAAATCGGAGCCGTACTTGGGGCCAAGCAGCCGATTGACGGGGAAGACCTTGTAGCTGATCAAAGCATCAGCATCTTCCACAAATTCGAATGTTTTGATATTTAGCTCGTCGGTGACAATCTCGATGAGTTCATCATCAAGCTCGGCCCAGCCTTCTTTAACGTGAACCAACACTTTCGACAGCGGCTGGCGCACTTTGATGCCCGCACTGCTGCGTGCGCTCAACCCCAGGCTGGCTGTTCGGCGCGCCAACTCCATTTGCTCAATGAGTTCTGCGTCGATGACGTCAGTATCGGCCTCGGGCCAGTCGGTGTGGTGGATGCTTTCGTGAGCATCATCGAAAACGCCCCGCACCAGATTCTGATACATCACCTCGGGGATGAAAGGAATGATGGGAGCCAGTGCCCGGCCCAGTTTGACCAGCACGTGCCACAAAGTAGTATATGCGGTGTCCTTGTCAGCGTCCTTTTCAGATTTCCAGTAGCGGCGGCGCGAACGGCGCACGTACCAATTGCTGAGGTCATCCAAGAAGGTCTCGAAATGTTGGGTGGCCGTGTAGGCGTCGGAGTTTTCGAGTGCGTCGGTAACATGCTCCACCAGCTGATTCAATCGGGCTAATATCCAGCTATCAAGGGGGTTTTTACTCTCAGGAGTGGGGCCCTCTGGGGTGCTGGGATTGAAACTCCTGCCCTCACCTCCCTCACCCTCCACCCCCCGGCCCCCTCCCCCCTCTCCCTCAGGGAGAGGGGAAGGGGGTGAGGGAATCCATCCATCCAGATTAGCATAAGTCGAGAAGAAGGAATAAACGTTCCACAAAGGGATGATGAATCGGCGGCGGGTTTCCTCGGCACGCTGATATCCAAATAGCAGATTATGCTCGGGTTTGTGGGCACAGTAGAGCCAGCGCATTACGTCTACGCCCATCTTGTTGGCAGCTTTGTTGAATTCGATTGCGTTTCCCCAAGATTTGTGCATTTCGCGCCCATCTTCGGCGTGCAGGCTGGCGTAGCTGAAATTCTCCAGGAATGGGGGCGAGTTGTCCAGCACAGTGGCCATGGCCAGCAGGCTGTAGAACCAGTTGCGGAATTGGCCCGGGAAGGATTCGCTGATCCAGTTGGCCGGATACCACTTGCGCCAGTAGTCGGGGTTGGTGCGATATTGGAGGGTGGAGAAGCTGACAATGCCGGCATCGAGCCAGGGGTTGCCCACCTCGGGGATGCGGCTCATCTTCCCGCCGCACTGATCGCACTCCAGCTTGACCGCGTCGATGTAGGGTCGGTGGGGCGTGTGGCCTGCGAGCACATCGTAACCTTCGACGGCGCGCTCTTCGAGTTCGACATCGTCGCCGATGACATGATAATGACCACAATCTTCGCACACCCAGATAGGCAGGGCCAGCCCCCAATAGCGTTTTTTGGATATCATCCAGTCGTGCATGTTGTGCAGCCAGTCCAGTTCGCGGGCGTGGCCAAATTCGGGAATCCAGCGAATCTTGTCGACCACGTCCATGATTTGATAGCGCAAGGAGCGGTCTTTTTCTGCTTGGGTAAGCTGCTCACGGGGTTTGTCGTAATTCTCACCCATGCTGATGAACCACTCGTCCACCAGGCGGAAGACTAGCTCGGTGCCGCAGCGCCAACAGGTGGGGTAGCGGTGGGTGAAGGGTTCGACGTGGTAGATGATGCCTTTTTCTTGTAGATTCTCGAAAATAAGCTCAGCGACTTCGGAGACATGCTTGCCCGTGAGCCAATCAAAACCAGCGATGATATAGCCCTCATCGTCGAGTGGGGCAATCAGCGGAAGCCTTAATTCTTTTCCCAGCTCGAAGTCTTCGGCGCCGCAACCGGGAGCAATATGAACGATGCCAGTGCCTTCTTCTTCGCCCACTTCGTCCCATAGAATGATGCGATGGACCTCAGCCGCGTTTTGATCTATGTCTGCGATCAATTCATCCAGATGGGTGACGCCGCCGGGTTTTCGAGCCGCGCTCAGATCGTCGAAGGGGCCGTCGTAAGCCCAGCCTTCCATTTCCTCGCCCGTAAGTTCGGCCAGCACTTCATAATCGCCGCGCAGTGTGTGCAGTGTGCCTTTGGAGAGGTACAGGATGTGTTCACCATTGCGCACCTTAACATAATCAAGTTCGGGACCAACAGCCGCGGCCACGTTGCTCGTTAGGGTCCACGGTGTCGTCGTCCACACTAAGAGCGATTCAGGCAGTCCGGTTTCAGGGTCGATTCGTTGATCAAAACCTGATTCCTTATCCCCGTTCCCTGATCCCTGACTTCGCAAGGGAAAGCGCAAAGTTATACTTTGATGCGTCAGTTCCTTGTAGCCGTCGGTGACAATCTCATGTTGGCTGATGCCGGTAGCGCAACGCGGGCACCAGGGCATTACATCGGCGCCGCGGTAGAGCCAGCCTTTCTCCCAACAGGTTTTGATCATGTTCCAGATCATGTAATTGTTTTCGTTGGAGAAGGTGAAGTAGCTGCCCCCCAGCTCTGGCAATCCCAAGCGACCTACAATTTGCTCAACAGAATCAGTCACGGAGCCTTGTGGCCCTTCCACGGTGATTTCTTGAGTTGGGTCTTCGAGCAGCTTGTCGGCCAACATGCGCAGCCGATCGGGGTCATTCCAATCCATCCAATAGCCCAACCGAATGGATTGTTCGGTTTGCACGGCGGCGTACCGCAGCACGCGGGCTTTACACTCGCGCACGAATTTTCCCAAGCCGTATTTTTCGATATCCTTTTTGGACTTGAAGCCTTTTTCTTTTTCGACTTCTACTTCTACCCACAAGCCCTGGCAATCGAAGCCATTTTGGTAGCGAAGCTCGCGCCCGCGCATAGTCCAATAGCGGTTGTAGACATCTTTGTAGGTGCGGCCCCAGCCATGATGCACGCCCATGGGGTTGTTTGCCGTAATAGGGCCATCAATAAATGACCACGGTGGCTGTCCTTTGTGCATGGTGCACAGTTTATCGAAGGCTTTGTTTTCCTTCCAAAATTTCAAGACTTCTTGTTCTTGCTCGACGAAGTTCGTTTTATTTGGTACTTGTTCGAATGACATGAATGGCTCCTGACTTATTGGTGTGTTGGTACGTTGGTGTAATGGTACGTTGGTAAATTGGTGTGATGGTATATTGGTACGTTGAGTATGTCCCAATCTACCAGTCTACCATTTCCCAGTATACCAGTCCCCAATCCACCAATCCCCAAACACAAAACTCCCGTCCACATTGGGACGAGAGTTGAATACTCACGCGGTACCACCCGGATTCCCGCCGCGTTGGGCGGGCGCTTGGTCGGGTACGGCTGATGGGTTGGGATGATGGTATGTTAGTGTATTCCCAGTTTACCAATATACCAGCTTACCAACTTATACCCGTGCCTTTGATAACAGATGGCACCCTGTCTTCCCTACTTGCAAACATGCCACTTGCAAACATGCCACTTGCAAACTTGCCACTTGCAAACTTGCCACTTGCAAACTTGCTACTTGCAAACTTGCCACTTGCAAACTTGCCACTTGCAAACTTGCCACCTGCAAACTTGCTACTTGCAAACTTGCACACTTGCTCGCTTGTACCTCGTCTGCGTTCAGGTTGCGGCTCCGGAAGGATTTTCGGCCTGCTCTTTCTGCCCCGGCTCACACCAATCCCGGGTTCGCTGACAGACGTTCGCAGGCTTACTCGTTTCCATCACAGCCTTTGGTATATGTTTATTATTAGAGTGATTATGCCATAGAAAGAAAAGAAGGTCAATAAATAAAATCAAGTCGGGAATTGCTGGAGTACGTTGCACCTGCAAGACGGTAAATACAGGATGTTTTCTGGCGACTCAATGTGCAAAGCATCAAGAGAAGATGCAATGCACATATCTATTTCGAACAAGCACGCAATTGTTGTCAGTGGAGTACCGACTCTCATTCCAAAGGGGATAAAGCGTATACCTCGTAATGCAAATCAACGTATTGACGGTCGAGAATCGGGCAGTTTTTAGCTACGTGGTCGTACGGTAACACAACACGCGTGACCCCCTCGGCATAAAGGTCATCAATGAAGGCGCACCCGAGTCGTTTGTACGGGGCGCGGTACAGCTTCCCAGCCAGACTCACGCGGCGATACCATTCCAGAATATCCGTGTCTTTGTAGGGGATGGATTTGAACTCTACATAAGCAGGCATACCCGTCATCAGGCGGAAATCTTGCATGTGGAGAGGGATTAAAAATTCTTGTCCCGAGTCCTGGTTAGCCGCGACATAGGCCATCATCTCTCGGTCGTCGCTGCCGGCTTTTTGTATCCCATTGATGACAGAGATTCCTGCCCCCGCTAGAGCCATCAACACCACACTGACCATACAGACGCCTATAATGATTTTTGCCCTTTGCGACAAGATTGCATCGAAGCGAACGCTTAGCCATATCACCAGCTTGGCCAGAATCACGCTAACAGAGACCGGCACCAATATGGTAGATAACCTCCACGGGAATAGTAAAGCCAATGTGTTGTTCTTTGTGAGTATTTGTGCCAGGGTCAGGATTGTTGCTGTCCCAAAGAGAAGCATCAAAATCGGGAACAAGCGGGTCCGGCGGATCAGGAATATGGCCATGATAATAAAAGTAATTTTTATCGCCACGGTGGCATCCAACCACAATGCAGGGTCAGCATGATGTGGAATGCGAAAATCGACCAGCAACTCGCGGGCACGGGAGATGAAGTAAGGGCCTGTCGGATCGAAAATCATGGCAGTATTAAGCAAAATGGGTAGCACTCCCACAAGTGCACCCCCTCCGATGATTAAAGGCCGCCGAACTTTTTTGTCGTCGAAAAAAATCATCCCCATATATCCGATAGTGAGCACAGCCGCGCTCAACAAATATGTTGGGTGTACCGTTGGAGCTATTACCAGAGGGACGATGGCCCAAACAACTTTACCGCGCAAGAACAAATATATCGAAACCAACAGCAGCACCCCAAATGTGCTCGGCTGCAGCACCGCGCCCAATAAACGCTGCCCAGCAACTCCGCCATCGAATAGATAAGCCCAGTTTTCATCGAAGCCCCGCACGAAAAGAAAACGCGATGCACCCGCATGCAATCCCACAAACGCGGTCATATAAACCCATCGTTTTATACGCTCGTCTCCAATCCCAAACAACTCATCGGCGATGCCAACGAGACTAAAAAAATAAACGCCTGCCAGTACCGCGTAGTACAAATAGAAAATCGGCGGCCAGGGCAGAATTCGGTATGTAGCCGCGATCAACGCACTGAATACCGGGGTGGGATCAAGCGTTGTCGCCAACCAATCTTCGTTTAGATACCCAAAGCCAGCCTTCGCCAACCCGTGCAAAAAATATTGATTCTGGTTGGATGTGTACAGCGGAGCCTGAGCATAGGCCAAAGTGAATAGCACTGACCAAATAATTATAAAAACCAGGCTTTGGCCCAAAACCTGGTTTTGCTTGGGGTTTGTAGCGGTACGAGATATTTTACTCATGTCTATTTTGCATATTTATTTTGGTCATGGTTCAAAAAGCCTATTTCGTCTCGTTCCATCCGCTCTGCGGTGGAACACCCCCGTACCCTCACTGATCAACTCTGATACACTCCCCTCGTCTAACCTGGTAAGTATCGAAATCGCGGGCCACACTGGCGTTGGGGAACTCGGATTTTACCTCGGAGACGATATCCCGTTCGCGGTAGCGGCGCGAGAAATGGGTAAGAATCAAGTGCTGGATACCGGCCTCGTTTGCCAGCGCGGCCGCTTGACCAGCGGTTATATGCCCGAAACGATCGGCCATGTCTATATCTGCTTGTAGATAGGTGGCTTCGATGACTAAAACATCAACTCCCCGGACGAAATCGACCAAGTTATCCGTACGTCCTGTATCTCCCACGTAGGCGAAGCGTATTCCTTGTTGCTCGGCCCCCATCACCTGATCGGGGTGGATTTCTCGCCCGTCGGGGAGCGTGGCAACCTTGCCGTTGACCAACGCACTGCGCCACGGCCCGGGAGGAATTTCCAGGGCCTCGGCTTTCTCTATCAAAAATGGACACCGCGATTTCTCTTCGAAGAGATACCCAAAACTATCCGCACCGCGATGGAAAACCGAAAAAGCCGTCACACTAAAATCTTTCTCGGCATAAATTACCCCCGCTTGAATCTCACGTAAATTCACGTCGATGGGAGGGCGCACGCCTCGAAATACAACCCCAAACAGCAAATCTCGAATCCGCGCCAGGGCGCGGTGGCTTCCCAAAATATCGATATTCTCCAGTGCCTCCCAACGAGACAGCGTGGAAACCAAGCCCCCCAATCCCAAAATATGATCTAAATGCCCGTGCGTAATCAGGATACGATTCAGCCGCTTGAAACCCAAACCAGATCGCAAAATTTGCCGCTGAGTTCCCTCGCCGCAGTCGATCAGAAAACGATGCTGATTATGCTGTATCATCTGGGCAGAAAGGCCGCGGTGGAAAGATGGAGCAGATGCCGAAGTGCCGAGAAATGTAATTTGGAACAAGAGTTTGTCCTTTCTGACCTGGTGTCGTTGAAAAATCAATATTCCTATTCTACCGCAACCCCGCCGATTGCCCAACCCGCAATCATCCGCATTCACCATTGGATGAAGGTGACACCAATGATCAACCAATTCTAACTCCCTCAATACTCGCGTATATATCGCTCATTTGTGCTATAATTTCAAAACCCAGACCCTCCAGACTACTCAGACTATTCAGACCACTCCGACCACTCCGACCACTATGCCCCGAAAAAAATCTCGCTCTTCCAAACAATCATCCAACAGCGGTCTTTCGCTAGATCGCAAACTCGATATTACCGGCGTAATTATGGCTTTGGTTGGATTGCTGACATTGTTCGGCTTGTTCTCAGCTAAAAATGGCACAATCATGAAGGAATGGCTTTCCTTTTTAACCAAGCTCTTTGGGTGGAGTGGATACGTGCTCCCTGTGGCTTTGATCATCGTTGGGTTGTGGCTGATCTTGCGCAAATTCGAGCAGCTTCCCCGCCTTTCTGTAGAACGTTCGGTGGGCATATTCCTGCTCTACTTGTTTCTTCTCACCGCATCACACACTCTCGTCTTTCCAGGAAAAATCTCTATTCCAGAAGTTGCTGAAGTCGCAAAGGGTGGGAAAGGGGGCGGATTCATCGGCGGCGCGTTTTTCTATATTCTGAACGCTGGGTTTGGTATCGGCGGCACGGTGGTTTTTTTGTTGGCCTGGCTGCTGTTGGGATTAGCCATCACCCTGGATGTTTCGGTCTTGGGCTTGTTACGATGGCTGAAACCTTTGGATTTATGGATCCATTCGGTGTGGCAATTATTTGTTGATGGAACCAAATCTATAGTCAAAATGCTTCTCACTCCCCCGAGGCGTGGAGCAGCAGACTCGCTTGTAGGGGCTGAGGCAATGTTACATTCTGCGGAACCCCCAGCAACCCGGTCAGAATCTCCAACTCACACAGACGCGCCTATGCCTCAGGTTTGGGAACTCCCCTTCATCGACGCGATTCTCGATATGGGCACAGAAATCCAAATAGATGATGAGTTTGCGCGTCAACAAGCCCGAATAATCGAAGAAGCCCTGGAATCTTTCAGCGCACCCAGCCGAGTCGTCGAAATCAATCGCGGGCCAACAATTACGCAATTCGGGGTCGAACCTGGGTTCATCGAAACTCGCAACCAACGCAAACGGGTTCGAGTCAACAAGATCACCCGCCTGGCCGACGACCTGGCCCTGGCCTTAGCGGCAACACGTGTGCGCGTGCAAGCCCCCGTGCCGGGAAAGGGATTTGTGGGCATCGAAGTGCCCAATCAAGAAATATCCCTGGTCTCCCTGCGTGATGGAATTACCAGCGAGGCTTTCAAGCGCATGAAGGGACGGCCATTGCGCTTTGCCCTGGGTCAAGATGTCTCTGGCAATGCTGTGGCCGCCGATTTAGCGGCCATGCCCCACTTGTTGATTGCTGGGACAACCGGTTCGGGTAAGTCAGTGTGTGTGAATGCCATCGTCGCTTGTTTGTTGATGCACAACACCCCCGACAAATTGCGGCTGATTATGATCGACCCGAAACGCGTCGAGCTGACCAATTATGATGGAATTCCTCATTTACTGGCCCCGGTGGTGGTTGAGTTGGATCGTGTGGTCGCCGCGCTGCAATGGGTGACGCGCGAGATGGATCAGCGTTACGAGAAATTTTCCGATCTGGGGGCGCGCAATTTGACCAATTACAATGCCAAAGCGGAATCTCAGGGCCTGCGGAAGCTGCCTCATTTGGTTGTGATTATCGACGAGTTGGCCGATTTGATGATGTTGGCACCCACTGAGACCGAGCGAACAATCACCCGCATGGCCCAGTTGGCACGTGCGACTGGTATTCACATGGTTATTTCGACCCAACGCCCTTCGGTGGATGTGGTCACCGGTATTATCAAAGCAAATTTCCCTGCCCGCATCGCATTTGCCACAGCCTCGGGTACCGACAGCCGCGTGATTCTTGATCAGCCCGGCGCCGAGCGATTATTGGGCCGCGGGGATATGCTCTTCCAGTCTCCCGATGCGCCTGCGCCGGTGCGCTTGCAAGGTATGTTTGTCTCCGATTTCGAGTTGCGTCGATTGGTGCAGTATTGGCTCGGTCAGCGCGGCTACGTGATGCCGACCTCGGTGGCAACAGCCGCGGGCGGCCATCCCGATGGTATCCCCAAAAACTTGCCCCTGAAGCAATTAGAATTCTGGGAGCGAGAAGATCTAGAGCCGAGAGAAGACCGCGACCCCCTCTACGATGAAGCCGTTGACCTGATCCGGCGCAAGGGGCGGGCTTCTATCTCTATGCTGCAGCGGCGTTTACGCATTGGCTACACCCGCGCAGCCCGACTGATCGACTACATGGAAGCAGATGAGATTATCGGCGGCCCTGTCGATGGCCCCCATCGTCGCGAGGTGCTCGATTATGGTCAAGCTGCTCCGCCGGTAGATGAGGAGTAATTTTATAAACACTCGAAACTTGATTATAAAAAACCAGTAAGCGTTCACGCCCCTCAGGTTGATCGCCGGACAGTCAAGTCAAGCTATCCACTTTTGTAGATATTGAAGATCTTCGCGAAGCATAGCCCTGGGCTGCCCGACCGAACGCCTACCGATGCCCACCCCGCTCGGTCTGAGACCATCGCTATCCCCTTGAGAATATCACCCCCTCTGAACGCTCACAAAAACCAAAGTGTGTTCCTAATAGCTCGTCAAGAATGAAATTATAGGTTAGAGCTTACGTAATTGTTAAAGCAAACGCTGGTTTGCGTTGCACGCCTTCGGCAAGCCTGTCGAAACCACCGTTTTCGACTGCAGTTCATTGGTTTCGACAACATCTCGACAGGCTCAATGCGACGGTTCGACCGGCGAACTGCGTAAGCCCTAAATTATTAACATGCCTGTTCGAGAACAACCCAAAAGATCGATCAAATTCAAATCTCATTTAATTCCTGTATTGGTGCTGATCCTGTTAGGGATACAGTTATTTTTCCCATTCAAAGGTTGGGTTATCCTATTATCAGGATTTGGGGGAATATGGTTGTTGAGCTACACCTGGGCGCGCGCCTTGAAAAACGGACTACGCCTGGAAAGGGAGATGCGCTTCGGCTGGATGCAGGTTGGGGATCAGCTGCAAGAGCGCATTGCCCTGGAAAACGACAGCCGCATACCCGCTCTCTGGGTGCAAGTCAGCGACCATTCCAATTTGCCCGGGTACAGCATCAGCTCTGTGACCACTGTTCGAAGCCAATGGTATCATCATTGGTTCAGGCACGGCGTATGCGCTCGCCGGGGAATTTACACGTTGGGGCCTACGAGCCTGGAAACAGGTGACCCCTTTGGCGTCTACAAAGTGCGTGTGGATTACGGCGAAACTGTCACAATGATGGTTGTTCCCCCTGTCATCCCTCTTCCGGAAATCGAGATTGCCCCCGGCGGGCGCACGGGCGAAGGACACTCGACTGGCAGAGGCCTGGAACAAACGGTGAATGCGGGCGGCGTTCGAGAATACGTCCCGGGGGATAGTTTACGCTGGATACATTGGGGCACGACCGCGCGCAAAGGTAAGCCTTACGTCCGTGTTTTCGACCATACCCCCTCGAGCAATTGGTGGATAATGCTCGACATGGATCCCGAAGTTCAGGTTGGGGAGGGACAACACTCAACGGAAGAACATGGCGTTATCTTGGCAGCGTCATTGGTGCACCGCGGTCTGCAAATGGGCAAGTTGGTCGGGCTGATCGCCCATGGGGACGAGCTAATCTGGCAGCCTCCCTCACAGGGGGATACCCACCTGTGGCGGATTCTACGCTCCCTGGCAAAAGTACATCCCAGCGGGCCCCCACTGACCGAGTTGTTAGAGCATACGCGCATTTCTCTGGAACAGCACACCAGTCTAATCGTCATCACACCGAGGCTGAACCCCGAGTGGCTCGGCAGTTTGGGGTTATTGCAACGCGGCGGAGTCGTACCCACAATTCTATTATTGAATCCGGTCTCGTTCGGCGGCGTTGGGAACCCGCGCCCCATCCAAAACAAATTACTCGCATTGGGCATCAAGCACTACAACATCAACGCCGACCTGCAAGATCGTTCGGAAAACGTAAGCGCACCCCAAGACCCATCCACATCGAACAGACTCACATCGTACTGGAGGCGATTAAGTTGATTACCCGGTTGATGCAATTGCTCCATCGCCATTTAGATCGAAAAACCTTGCGCACCTGGGCACTCATTCTACTTCTTTTCGCCGGGATGGTGTCTGCCCTCGGCGGCGCGGTGCGCGGTGTGGAGAACATCTTGCTTTGGATCATGATAAGCAGCGGCTTGCTTGTTGGTTGGTTGCTGACCTGTACTCCTCTCTCCGCCCGAGCAGCAACCATCATTTCGGGAATTGTGGGCATTGGCCTGCTTCTGGTGCGGGTAGGGCGGCTTGGTATTATTCTGCGAGCAATTTTTTACCAGATTCTTGTTTTTATCACCCAAACTGCGCTATGGTTATTCGCGGGCAGCGACCGGCCCGATTACTTGCCAATAAAGTGGGGGTTGATCGAACTTTGGGATGGAGTCAGCGCGTTGGCACAGAGGCTGTGGATTTGGATTTCCAATCTCCTCCACGACCAGCCTTTGTTCGACCCCGCAGCTATCGCCGTTCTGTGGGGATTTATCATCTGGGTTACGGCGGTTTGGGCCATCTGGAAAATCTTCCGGGACAAGAAACCGCTACAGGGGATTATCCCAGCTATAACGTTGGTTGCGATCAGCCTGGTTTACGTGCAAAAATCCCCCTATGCTTTGGTTCTCATGCTTGGGGCAGGAGTCAGCCTGATCATATTCGTGCGTCACGATCAACGCGTAAATCTCTGGGAACAAGATAATTTAGCTTATTCCAGTGTCATTCAATCAAAAATATCTACAACAGCAATTTTGTTGATGCTTGGGTTGATGGTATTCTCGGCTATCACCCCGTCGATTTCTATCCGCCATATAGCAAACCATATTCGTAACCTGGCCGAGGGGCGAGTGAATGATCAAGACATCGCTCGTTCCCTGGGGCTGGAACCCCGACCGGGGACGGAGAGCGTGGATGTTTTGGACACTCGACAGTCTGGGGGGTTGCCGAACCAACACTTGATCGGCTCCGAAGAAGAACTTTCTGATCGCGTTGTCATGGTTGTGCAGGTGGAGGAAATGGGCCAAGAAAGCCGCGATGATGACGATGACGCGCCAATCTATTATTGGCGCAATCTGACCTACGATCTTTATGTGGGGCGGGGATGGTCTTCGCGGGATAGCATCGATCAAGATTATGCGGCTGGAAAACAAACCTTGCCCACCTGGCCCGAGAACTACAGCGTCGTTCGCCAGCAAGTGCAGGTCGTCGAAGATTTAGGGGGGCTGATGCACACTATCGGGATTCCTTTGAGTGCCGATCATGATTTCAAGGTTGCCTGGCGCGTTCGAGACAACGACCTCGGCGCGTACGATATTTTCGGCGCCACGGTCGCGGGTAAAACCTATCGAGCAGACTCTTTGCTGGTTGATTACAGCGAATCTGAGCTGCGCGCGGCTGGCCAAGATTATCCAAATTGGGTACTTAACCGCTACACGAATTTGCCCCCTTCCGTGCCCGAACGCGTGCTGGCCCTGGCGCGCGACCTGACCGCGACGGAGCCAACCCCATACGACCGCGCTCTAACCATCGAGCATTATTTACGCAAAATCCCCTATAGTCTAGATATCCCCATGCCGCCTATCGACAGAGACATTAGCGAGTATTTTCTCTTCGTGATTCAAGAGGGCTATTGCGACTATTACGCTACATCTATGGTTGTACTAGCACGTGCTGCTGGGCTTCCGGCTCGCTTTGTTACAGGTTACATCGGCGGATATTTCGACGAAACAGAAGACGCATATCGCATCACGGCTGATCAGGCTCATGCCTGGCCTGAAGTTTATTTCCCCGAATATGGCTGGATTGTTTTCGAACCAACTGGAGGGCGACCGGGTATCGACCGCCCTCCCAAACCTTTTTCTAAAATTTCGCAAGATTTCGACGCATCTTTTGACCCCCTTGTACCCAATAAAACCTTCCCAACGGGGAAATGGTTGCAGATTGCCGGGCTTTTCTTCGTTTCCTTTATTGGGGCTGGATTAACTTGGTGGGGGATTTCTGATTGGCGATTACCCCAAATTCCCAGCAGAGATTTGGTGCCCAAGCTATATCTGCGCGTTTATCGCTATGCGCGCTGGATCGGCATTTCCACTAAACCGGGCAACACGCCTTATGAGTTCACGCGCGCGCTCACCGAGATTTTTCATCAACTTGGTCATGACAGCAAATGGGCCGATTGGATTCTCGCTGGGATTAATCAACTTGACGCGCTAACCGAGGTTTACTATCTTGCAACTTATAGCCCCCTGAGAGATAATCCCGGCTATGCCAGAGATATTGCTCAGACATACAAACAACTACGCTCCCGGCTGTGGCTGTTGTGGTTTTTGAAAGTATCCCATCCAAATAGAATCTTGCGATATTTCTTTTGGGGGTAATGGATAAAATTGGCTGTCGACGGGGTTTGGTTGCCTTATTCAGGTCGTCTACGATGGCCAGCGAAAGGAAATATAGACTTGTTTTCAATCATTTAAACCCTGTCCAAATTTGGGTCTTTTTGGGCTTTGTACATAAAATCTCAAAACTCAATAACAATACTTGAGAGCACGCGGCATGAAGGGAAGAAAAAGACCTCCGAGATTTCGAAAATCTCGGAGGTCTTGTGATTGTTTAAAACGACAACTACTGCTCGATTTTTTGGAGTAAATCAGGAATGTCTTTTTGGACAGTTCGCCAGACTTCATCCCAATCAATTAAATCATAGCCATGAATGAGATGATCGCGCATCCCAGCAATCAAAGCCCAAGGAATATGCGTATGCCGGGCACGGAAATCTTTGGATAATCGTTTAACGGCTTCTCCGACTACTGTTAGTTGATAGAGGACAGCAGATCGTGTTTTCCAGTCGTCAATGAAAGTCTCCTCGTCAAAACCATCGACAAATTCAAGAATAAGTTCCCCTGCGTTGACGATGTCTTGGCGAACAATATCATCACTATGTCTAGACATGGGTGTCCTCTGGTACAGAATAAATTACCCTTGCACTCTCTAGGATTTCGGTGCGTAGCAAATCATTGCGGCTTTGCTCCAATGCACGCTGGGTGATCAAATCCACCTTTCGGCCAAAGAGAGTTTTTAACTCCTGCTTCATTTGGATGTGTTCGAACAAACTCCATTCGCTTCGCGACGAAAAATCAACCAGCGCATCAATATCGCTGTTTGGCGAGAAATCATCCCGCAAGGTTGAGCCAAATAAGGCGAATTCAACCACCATCCAGCGTCTGCAGAAGGCAGCGATTTCTTTTTTAGGAAGTGGGATTTGAGTTGTGAGCATATTTTTATTATACAGTATTCTTTGTTCCAATGCACACAATCTAGTAGATGACTTTTTGGACGTCTGTGGTCATGGGGTTCCTATGTTCTTAATGAATACTATTAATTTCTGACCGAACGCGTCAGCAACTTGCCCCCTGGCTTTGTGGAGGCGATCCTGGATAGGATTGTGTTAAGCTTGGGGAGATATAAAACAATAGTGGGAAGTTACAACTCTGGTTCCTGGTCTCGTCCTGTAATTGTCGTCCAGGGTACAGCCAGTATTTTCTCGCCCAATCGCCGGATCGTCTTGCCGCTGTGCAGCAGCAGTCCTCCACTGGCCTGGGAATGGTCAGACAGGAAAGCCTGCAAGCCCTTTGTATCACCATAGCGCGGCTGGGAAGTTAATTTGACTTCAATCCCTAACAGCCGACGACCATGCTCGACAATGAAATCCACTTCAGGACCTTTCCGCATTCGCCAATAATATAGCCGTGCTGGGGGTGTCATCAATTCGACAAGAATTCGTAAATGTTGGAAAATCAGGGTTTCGAAATAGGCTCCAAGTTCACGCGCATCACGAAGGCCACCTTCTTCGAAATAGCCTGAAAGGAAAACGGCCAAGCCTGGATCCACCCAAAATGCTTTTGGGGATTTCAGCAAACGGGTAGTGCGGCTATGTTTATAAGCTGGCAGTCGCTCGAAGAGATGTGTTGTTTCCAAAATATTGAGATAGCGATGAATCGTAGGCTGAGAAATCTGAGCATCGCGAGCAATCTCCGATTGATTCAAAAGCTGTCCCGTGCGCAACGCCAACAACTCCATTACACGACGGAAGTCAAGCAATGAAGCAATTTGCGAAATCTGACGCAAGTCACGTTCCAAATAAGTGGTCACATAACCATCCCACCAACGAATCCAGGCAGTCGGGTTATCCATAGGCAGCAACGCAGGCATCGAGCCTTGCAATAATAATTTGATAGGATCAGGGGGGGCATTTTCCAGAGTCGCATCAACGGGCCAATCCCCGCGCAGGGCGCGTGACAGAATCTCAGAGGGTTCCACTTGGTGACGCTCCCCCAATGCCAGAGGAGACAAAACAAAATAAACTGCACGCCCGGCCAAACTTTCGCTCACCTGGTGCATCAACAGCAAATTTGCAGAACCAGAGAGTATAAATTGAAATTTCCCAGGTTGGGTATCCACTGCTTGTTTAACAGCAGACAAGACTTCGGGCGCCTTCTGCACCTCATCCAAAATGACTCGCTCTGTACCCGCCCACAGTGCCCTCGGATGTTCTCGGGCCTGTCGAAGGACATCATAATCATCCATTGTGTGGTAACGCCAATGACAAAAAGGCTCTGCGTTCAGCAACAATGTACTTTTCCCCACCTGGCGGGCACCGGTCAAAACAACAATGGGATGATCCTCGCTGGCGACACGGAGTGAGGGAGTTAGCCAGCGATGGCAATAGTATTCAGGGGGTGAATAAATATTATTCATGTCATGAATAATATCAACAAAGATAGCTGGAGTCAAGTATCGAATGTGTCGCCCTCATTGCGTGAAAGGTATACTTCTGA
>JAYELX010000208.1:0-3492 GCA_034717875.1 Chloroflexota bacterium
AACCCAGTTCTCCCTCCACCCAACGATCCTCTCATATTCATACATGGCAGTTGGATGATATTGTGATTCGCCCGTTCTCCATACCTCTTTGAATACATCGAATAAACCAAATTCTTCCACACCTGGAAAAACCTCGGTTACTCTTTTACCTATGACACCTTCCCTGTTGATATCATCTATTTCCTCGGCGGCTTCGTTGAAATCTACGAATACGAAATCATCTCCATCATCAACGGCTTCGTAAACCCCCACACCATTGCTCATGTTCTCGAAGAGTTGGCGGTACTTTTTTTCGTTTTCTTTTAGTTTTTGATGCATTTGATAGGATTCGGTCATATCTCGAAAAACCAATACGACACCGGTAATATTGCCATCATCATCTTTAATCGGCGAACCAGAATCTGCTATTTGATATTCTTTACCATCTTTAGAAATAAGAACTGTATGATGGGCAAGACCTACGACTTTCCCCTCCTCCAAAACACTCTTAACAGGATTCTCCGCAGGTTCGTTGGTTTCGCCCTTTACAATATTGAACACCTCATAAACATCCCTGCCGACAGCTTCCTGCAAGCTGAAGCCGGTAAGCTTTTGCGCTACAGGATTGAATAATACAATCCGCCCGTCAGTATCCGTGGATATAATAGCATCCCCGATTGAATCGAGTGTAATCCTGAGATTCTCTTCGCTCTCATGCAAGGCGATCGCTCCCCATAATCTTTCATCTTCCCTCTTCAAAATAAGGCTGACTAGCAGGGTGGCTGCGGGGAAGAAAACCATGACGCCCACCCAAATTTGGCCAAGGATCTCGAAGGCCTGCGGCCAGGGGAGCAGCAACTGGCAGGCCAACATGATTCCATGCGTGGCAACGCCCACGCTAGAGAGCGGGGATACTGAGTTTTTCTGGGCGATTACCCGTGGCTCGGCGGATGAGTAAACCGAAGGCGGAACATGCTACGATGGTCGCCAATCCCGCCCACACCCCCGTTCCCCCCAAAGAGGCGCGAAAGATCCCGGCCATCAGCGCGGCGATCAAAGAGGCCCGTCCACGTCCAAACAACCCAACCAGAGTCAGGACAATCGAGCGCCCATCGTAGATGATCCCCTCAGAATATTGAACAGGCACGCTCATCCCAGCAATAGCAATCGCGCCAAACAGCAGCCCCGTAAGCACATTATGCCACCAATACAATTTTTCCCTGAACTGTCCTAATAATCCATACAAAGACGAAAGTCCTATAAGTAAAGCCGCGTTGGTCATCAGGTCTTGGAACATTTAGTTCTCCTTTGTCCATTTCGGAATGCAGATTTCGGATTATTCCGCAATCCGCAATCGAGACTCCGCAATCGTCAATCGAGACTCCGTTTCAAGGCCTCAACGACAGCCTCAACGCTGACCGGTTTACTGACGTAATCATCCATGCCCAGAGAGAGATATTTTTCACGGTCGCCTTCCAGGGCGTGGGCCGTCATGGCAATAATATAGGGCAGCTGTTCCTGGGGCCATTTTTTGCGGATGAGACGGGCAGCTTCCACGCCGTCCATTTCGGGCATTTGAATATCCATGAGTATAACATCATATTGCTGACGTTCGAGCGACTCTAGGGCTTCGAGGCCATTGGCAGCCAGGTCGGCCTGATACCCTAATCGTTCCAGAATTTTCAGGGCGATTTTTTGATTGACCAGATTATCTTCAACCAGCAAAACCCGCCGGGGATGCTTTTGGGCCATCTCCGAGTCAAAACCGGCCCGTTTTTTGGGCTTCTCTTTTGGCGCCCGGGTAGAGTCTGTGAGGCCGATCAAGACATCAAAAAGGGCGGATGCTTTGATGGGTTTATTGAGAAAAGCGTCAATTTTGGCGTCTCCCGTCCTTGTTTCCTGGCGTGTGATCGAAGTCAAAATAATGAGGGGGAGGGATTTATGAACCTTTTTTTCTATTTTTTTCGCCAAGGTAAACCCGTCCATTTCGGGCATCTGCATATCGAGGATGGCCATGTCGAATTTATGCCCCTCCTCGAAAAGGGCCAAGGCTTCGGGCCCAGAACTGACCGCGCTGGGCGCCATTCCCCAGGATTCGGTTTGCCGGACGAGGATCAGGCGGTTGGTGGCATTATCATCCACTATCAAGATACGCTTTCCTGTGATTTGAGGTTGGGTCACATTGCTGACAAGGCGTTTGGCCCCTGCTTGGGCATCCACCAAGATTCTAAAGTTGAAGGTTGAGCCTCGGCCTACTTTGCTTTCGACCCACATCTTTCCCCCCATTTGTTGGGCGAGTTGGCTGCTGATCGCTAATCCTAGCCCGGTCCCGCCATATTTTCGGGTCATGGAGCTATCGGCCTGGCTAAAGCTCTGGAATAATTTCTTGATCTTATCTTTCGGAATCCCAATGCCGGTATCCCGAACGCTGAAGTGCAGTTCATATTGTTTATTTTCCACCAGCGTACTATGAACCTTGACCACCACCTCGCCGCTATCGGTAAATTTGACCGCGTTACTCAATAAGTTGACCAGGATTTGGCGCAGACGGGTAACATCTCCAATGACGACCGGGGGGACATTAGGCTCAATGATATATGCCAGATCGAGCATTTTTTTGGCCGCCTTTTCCGACAGGAGATCAAGGGCATCTTCTACGCAGGTGCGCACATAAAAAGGCCGTTTTTCCAGATTGATTTTTCCGGATTCGATCTTCGAGAAATCCAAAATGTCATTGATGACGCCCAGCAGGGAATCCCCGGCCCCACGGATCGTCTCGACGAAGTCGTGTTGCTCGGCATTGAGTGGGGTATCGAGCAAAAGGCTGGTCATCCCTATCACGGCGTTCAAGGGCGTACGGATTTCGTGGCTCATATTGGCGAGGAAATCCGCTTTGGCCTGGGCAGCGGCTTCGGCGGCTTCTTTGGCATCCTGCAAATTATTGATAAGCTCTTTCCGCTCTGTAATATCGCGCACGATGGCTACAACCTCGTCAGGTGATATGGCCATGATGCGGGCTTCAAAATCGCGGACACGGGAATCAGCCACTGTTAACGTATATTCTATGGTTTGCATCTCGCCGCTTTGGAGAGCGTTTTGGATCGCGCCTAAGGTTTGGGTCGCTACTGGCGCAGGTAGGATATCCGCTACGTTCTTCCCCAACATCTCGCGTTTTGGGGTCACCAACGAACTTTTATCACTGGCCTCAATCGTTAGATACCTGCCGTCCTCGTCAAAACGTAAGATCAAATCAGGCATAGCGTTCATTAACCCGCGCTGGAAAGCATGACTCTCTCGCAGGTCTGTTTCGGCCTGTACACGTTCGGTGATATCGGAAAATACAGTTGCAAATTGCCCTTTTTTTGGTGAGAAAACTGAGATATGACAATATTTATCCATAGGAGGATAGTATGTTTCAAAATCTATTGGATCTCCAGTTTCTGCTACTTTAGAATATTTATCAAGGTAGGGAGGTTTATCCGAATTATAAACTTCTGACGCCAAAGTATCAAC
>JAYELX010000209.1:0-3468 GCA_034717875.1 Chloroflexota bacterium
GTTGGGTGGCGCAATTTTCGCAAAGACTTGGCCTCGATTTGGCGAATCCGCTCCCGGGTGACATTGAAATATTTCCCAACTTCCTCCAGTGTATGTTCTTTGCCGTCCAGAAGCCCAAAACGCAATTCCAAAACCTGACGTTCACGCTCAGAGAGAATCGTGAGTGCATTCTTGACCTGCTCTCGAAGCATCTCGCGGGTGGTAACCTCTGCTGGTTGAGGGGCTTCCTCATCCTCGATGAAATCGGCTAACTTGTTATTATCATCGTTATTACCCACGGGACTATCTAATGATAAGGGCGTCGTTGATGCTTGCATGATGTGAGCCACTTTGCGAGTAGCGCGGCGAAGACGACGCTTTAATTTGGGCGACATGAGAGTATTTTTCATCTTTGAGTGCTGGATATCTTTTATATCCTGAGGCTTCAAGAATCCGGACTTAAGCGTTAATTCCTCAATGCTTGGTTCACGGTTATATTGTTGGGTAAATTCTCGCTTGGCGCGGGATAGGCGGTGGATGGTTTCATGAACGTGAACGGGAATGCGGATTGTGCGCCCTTGATCGGCGATGGAACGGCTGACCGATTGGCGAATCCACCAGGTTGCATAGGTGCTGAATTTATAACCGCGCGCAGGGTCGAACTTAGATATTGCCCGCAAGAGACCAACATTGCCCTCCTGGATAAGATCCAAAAAAGAATTACCTCGACCAGTGTAGCGCTTGGCAATGCTGATCACCAGGCGCAGATTGGAGCGAACAATAATATTGTGCGCTTCGCGAGACCAATCGCGCAGTTTCTGTATATTCGTATCTATTTCCTCATCTGAAGGTAGATAATTACAAAAAGTTCGTTTCGTAGAAAAGGTGCCTCTTTTTTCAATATAGCTATGCAGCCAAAGGGCAGTTTTTTCCGGGAGCGAATACAATGAGATAAACACCGTGAAAGCGTTGTGGGCTACTGTATCCCAAAGTGAATCTTTTCCCCAAAGAGAATTATTCAAATACCCCCGCAAATAAGATGGCTGTCCTAGGTCCCATGAATCTCGTAATTGACGCGCCTCTTCGAGAATCGAAAGCAAATCAGGACTCTTGAAACCCCATCGTTTAATATCATCTTGAACCCGTTCCCAGGCCGTGGTCATCTCTGTAAAGATAGCCCTATATATGCTCCGGGCAGGTTCTTCCTCCTGACTGGCAATAGGATGTTGACGTCCAATTACATCCAGCCGATGTATTGCTAACATACGCGCCGAGAGCCAAAATTCTTGATCCACTTCTAGCAAAGCGGCTTTTCCAATATCGTCGAAATACAATCGGATAGGGTCACTTCTCGAAGTATTGGTGGTCTTTTTTCTAGATTTTTTAGAGTTGGCAGTATCATCATTGGCTGTATCTTTATCGTTGTCATCATCCTCATCGTCTTCTTCTTCGATAGAAAGCTCATCTTCCACGGGAAGGACATCTTCTTTTTTGGCAGCGGCGGCATTGTTTTCGTTGGATGAAAGCGTGGAGGGAAGATTTGTCGGGGTCATAGATTTGCCTCGGCTATTTGGTGGCAGAATGGTTCGTGTAGCGATTGCGGGCCTGGTGTAATCGCCCCAGCATGATGATGTATTGGGCGAGAGTATTTTGGTATTCTGCGGCTTTCAAGTCTCCTTTCTCTTGGGAAGTTTCCTGCAAATAGCGTAAATGGTCTAGCTGTTGGCTCAATCCTGTTATGCGGAGAGATAGCAGCACTCGCAGCGAATCTTCCAGTACAGCCGGTTTGTCGGGGTCTATTTTTTCGGTATTTTTCAAGATAATGTCGGTCAGCGGCATCATCGCTTCAGAAAGATGATTAAGGGCAAAATGGAGCGGCTCGCTAGTATCTTGTTTCAGGGAATCTTGAACCAGTCGAAAAAGCACCAAGTGGTCGCTTTGTTGAAAATCTTTATTGCCGATTGGATTTAGCCCATCTTCCTGAAGCTGACGATCAATACGATAAATAAGATCAGGGCGACGCAGCAGAATCCCCAGCAGATGAATCTCGCGAGCATGGATAGCACCTATTGGAGATGGGGCCTTTTCCCCCGGGGGCTGGACGGGAGCACTCCCTCGATGTGGATACCTACGCCTGGGACTTCTGCTTGGCTTGTTTGCGCCCAGCAATGTGCGCTCATCCACCCTCAAAAGGCGCGCTAGCCGTTGACGATAAGTATCCCGTTCGATCGCGCTGGGAATATCAGCAATCAATGGCATGACCTGATTGGCAATTTCTGTCTTGATTTTAGCGTCTTCCAGATCGCGGTCCTCAGCCAGAGTTTCCATCACGTGAACAACAATCGGCTTGGCGGCAGCGATAATCTCTTCCCACGCGGCGGGATCATGGTTGATGACATCATCGGGGTCCATGCCGGGGGGCAGAGTGCTGACGCGTATATCGGCTTTCAGGCGGCCTTCATGCCGCAGCAGGCCACGAGCATCGAAGCGGATTTCGTCCTCACGGTCGAGAGTTTCTCGGGCTACCTGCAGCCCTCTCAGGGTAGCTTTGACACCCGCAGCATCAGAATCCATCGCCAAGACGATGCGGCGGCTGAATCGTTTTATCAAGCGCAGATGATCATCGGTCAGCGCAGTGCCCATTGTGGCGACAACGTTGGCGTAACCATGTTGATGAGGCGCAAGCACGCCCATATACCCTTCGACGATCACAACCTGGTCTTTGCTCCGAATAGCCTTACGGGCTTTGTCCAACCCGAAGAGAATCTGCCCCTTATCGAAAATGTCGGTTTTGGGAGAATTTAGATATTTTGGAATACCATCAGGGTCCAGCGTGCGCGCTCCAAAGCCAGTCATGCGGCTGCGTTGATCGCGAATAGGCAGCACTACCCGATGGCGGAAACGGTCATAAGTCCCCCCAGAATCCCGTTCGGAGACCATTCCAGCATTGATCAAATCTTCTTGTGAGTAGCCTTTAGTTTTGAAATGGTTCGAGGCTGCCTCCCACGAATCGGGGGCATAGCCTAATCCGAATGACTCGATTATTTGATCGCTCAACCCGCGCTCGTGGAGGTACTCCAAAGCTTTATTCCCCGCCGGGGTGTGCAGCAATTGATGCCGATAGAATGTCACAGCCAGTTCCAGCAAATCACGCAGGCGGTCGAACTCCTCGTACTTTTCTTCCTCTTTCGCTGTGAGCGGACGCAGCTGAACGCCGGCCTGTTGGGCCAATTCTTGCAGGGTGGTTTTGAAATCCCAGCCCTCTTTTTTCATTACGAAACTAAAAATATCGCCGCCCTCGTTGCATTCGCCGAAACAGCGCCAGGTCCCCGTGTCCGGAAAGACGGCAAAAGCCGGGGTGCGCGTATTGTGATGGAAGGGGCAAAATCCCGAATAGCTCTTCCCCGAACGTTTTAAATCGACACTTTCGGAGACGATGTCTACAATATCAAGGCGGGCTTTAATTTCGTCAATTGCAGTCATGATTTT
>JAYELX010000210.1:0-17604 GCA_034717875.1 Chloroflexota bacterium
TCCCCCTCCTCCGCCCTACAAGGATTATCAACATCAGGCTCCTCCGGCGGCATCCCCTCCGTACCGGGGCCATATTCGCAGACCGCGGCCCAGGGCTGATAATGCGTCTCGAAAACGTCTGCGAACAGAATTTCCCCGCTTCTAAAAACAGTGCGACTGACGGTTACATCGGCGCCTTCGATAGCCCAATCGACTTGTTTAATCTCACCCTTATCCAACTCTTGGTTTTCTTCATATTTTGGTTCCGCCGGCTCTTGTATGTTAGTCAGGCCTGTGGTTTCCCATTCAACCGTGCGCCCATCGGACGCAGAGTAGAATTTCCAGGTCAGATAATGGTTGCCGGCATAAGTTTCCATCAGCAGCCAGTGATCGCTATCGTTGGTGAATTTTAGATCCACCACCGGCACGTAGACTGTGGCATCTAACCCCGCCCATTGCGGATCGTTGCCGCCGCCGTAGGTTTGCTCGTAATAATAGACCCGATAAGCATGCGGATGCCGCTCGACGATGGGAAATCCGCCGAAAAATGCGGCGCGGAACAAAGTTGTACTAACCTGACAAACCCCGCCGCCAACACCTTTGATAGTGCGGTCTCCGTAAATAATCCAGGCCTCAGTGTAACCGCTATCCAGGCTGACGTTGCCCAAGCTCTCAGCCATCGAAAAAGTCTCCCCCGGGGCAACGAAAATGCCGTGGAAACGCGCTGCCGCGGTGTGAATATTGTGCCGCCGCGACGAGCTGGAACCGTAGAAATAAGTCGTATGCGAGCTGACCAACTCGGTTATGCTCAGGCTTTCGGCGGTGGCATCGTCACTAATCTCTGGGATTGTGTATTCCATATCCAGTGCGATAGTGTGTTCCCCCGCCAACGTTTTTTCACTAATAACCTTAATGCTAGCTTCGACATCCAGCAATTGACCATAAACAGCAGGCTGGATCAACTCCAGCTCTTGGGTATCATCATTGAAAATGAAACGGGCATTTTCTTGTTTTCGCGCCAGGCCAGGTCCAATTTCCGCCAGAAAACTGCGCATACGTTCGTCGCTGAGGCCGACCTGGTATTCTTCCCCCTCGGGAGTAGCAACACGTTCGATGGTCAGCATCCCACCCACATCCTGGCGGGCAAACACCCAGGGGCCATGCTCCCCCTCGGAATCAGCCGGCATCTTCACTGTTAGCGGTGCGCTTAAAATTCGGCGGGCAATTTCGGCTTGTGCTTCCACATCCATAATCACCGGGGCGTCTTCATCCACCACCATAGTGATTTCCCCATCCAACATGGCTTGTGTAAGCGTTTCGATGGCGGCTAATGTGGCCGGGATATTCAATCTGCGGCCAATTTGCCCGGCCCGGACGACGACATCAACGCCATCCACGCTCAGGGATGCTTCGATGGTGGGGATATCGATTTGAGCGGCGATGGTTTTGAGTTGATGATAAGCGATGCGCTGGTCGAGGGACATTTGCACAGGCAAGGTCATACCCTGATACCAGGCCTGGAACTGGTCACCCAGACGCTCGAAAACGGAGCCGCCGCGCCCCAGGTTATAGGCTTCACGGGCGTTATATTCCGGATCGAAGATCAGCCCCAGCTCCAAAGGTGAATGTCCCCAAGATTGATCACCATCCCGGAGGATAATTGTGCCCCGGGTGGGATAATCATACGCCCTTGATAGCTGGTCAGCGGCCTGCTGCAGAGTCTGTCCCGAAAGGTCAACCCAGCCCACGCACACACCGGGGTAGATTTTCCCAACGTAGCTGATGTGGAATCCAATCATCACGGCGGCTAGCGACAGCGCAAACAAGCCCAAACCACCAAACAGCATAATGCCGAAACGTCGAAAGGGAGATTTTGTATGTGCATACATAGCGAATCATTGTACCAGAGTTGAGCGGTCTAGCAATTGGTTTAACGCAGAGACGCGGGGATGTTGAACGCCAGGAATCAGGTGTCCGGCGACTGATTCCATGTTCCCCTGATCTACTGATTCATTCTGGTGACATCGCTTCGCGAAGCACACCTGTAGGTGCCCGCGGTGTCACCGTGGTTATAACGCTCCTGCGTCAAGGGAGGGACGCGGAGCGTCTTTGCGCGCGTTCCACCGCGGGAGCGATGGAACGAGTAGGATGACCCCCTGACTCGCTGACTCGCCGAATCACCGCCTCGCTCCCGCATCAAAGGAAGACGCGAAAGAACTCCCGACATAGTATCGAGAGCTCTTTGTTTTTTGGATATAAGTAGAAATAAACGCTATGCGTAATCCATCACAGGCATAGATGTATAACGATCAGGCTGATCCTTATTTTTATGAATAGCGTTGAAGCGTTGCTCAACTTTCAACAAGGCGGGACCATGATAATAGATCATTCCACAATTTAGACACACATCAGCGGGCAAATCCGGAACATAAAGATTTTCACCTTTTCGGCTATAAATATAACGGACACGACGCACTTCAAATTGTTCGCTGCCACAATAGTGACATTTTTTGTTTTCGGTTTTTACCATTCTTCACCTGCTAACGAAATAGCCCATTTCGAAGTTTGGCTTTAATGTTATCTATATCCATGTTATTTTGTCTTCACTCAAACGTGCCTTTAGTATATCACAAGTGGCAATTTTGAATATGCTTCTCATCCTTCAGTCTGGTCAGTCTGGTGACATCGCTTCGCGAAGCACACCTGTAGGTGCCCGCGGTGTCGCCGTGGTTATAACGCTCCTGCGTCAAGGGAGGAACGCGGAGCGTCTTTGCACGCGTTCCACCGCGGGAGCGATGGAACGAGTAGGAACTGATCCCTGATCTACTGATCCCTGACCCACTGCCCTACTGAATCACAAAACGAACCGCGTTGCTGCCCACTGGGCAAAGCAACGCGGTTCCTTTGTGGTTAACTCTCGACTACGAACCAGCTAACTCTACGGCAAGTTGAGCATCAATACCTCGGCTGTCAGCCGCGTGTTGGTGTTGCGGTTTAGGCGCGCCCTGGTGCGCTCCAGGTGAGAGACCATCTCTCGAGCCGCAGCCGGGGATAAGGTCGCGACCATAGCATCAATCTCATCCTCACGATCCAAATTTACAAGCGGGGCTGAGGCTCCATTTACGCGCAGCATCACATCGCGCCACAGCGATAACCACGTCCGCAAAGCACTTTGCAAGTCAGACTTGTTTTTCGCCAACTCCTCAGCATAGTGGAAACGCTCCACTCGACTCGCACTCAAGAGCCGCTGATGATCGTCCAGCCAGGTTTGACGCTGCTCCATGGCATCGTCGTCTTGATGCAATCGCAGAGCCTGGCCAGGGCGTCCCCCAGAAATATGCGCCAGCAACTTAGCCCGTTCTGCTGGAATACCCCAATATGTTTCTAACCCCTGGCTGAGCTGGTCAATGGGCAAGGGACGCAGCCGAATTATTTCACAACGCGAAACTATGGTGGGCAAAAGGCTTTCGGCATCTTGAGCTGTGACCAACAGCACCACTTGCGGAGGTGGTTCCTCCAACGTTTTCAGCAAAGCATTAGCCGCACTGAGAGTAGCCTCCTCGAAACGAAGCAACAGCGCGACCCGATACGTAGCCTCATAAGGGGCCAAAGAAAGACCAAGCTGCAACTCGCGAACCTGTTCCACCTTCAGCGATTTGCCGATCTCCTCGGATTGAACCACACTCAAATCGGGATGCTGCATCCGCTCGATATGCTCGCAAGTGCGGCATTGGCGGCAAGGGATGCCCAGCTCGGTAGGTTGCGGGCAATTCAAAGCTTGGGCCATGCGCAGTGCCAATGTGCGTCGCCCCACCCCCCGCGGCCCGGTTATCAAATATGCATGCCGTGAACGCCCGTTGGAAAGCTGCCCCCGCAGCAAATCCACCGCCCACTCATGTCCCAATATGCCCCAGTTCGTATCTATTCGCATGTGCAGATTGTAGCCTATGGCCTACTCTTTGACAACGCCAATTAGATTTACCTCAGCCAACCCCAAACCCCAACAGCAATAACAGCCCCCACCACCGATGCTAAAAAATTAACCAAATCATTGTCGAGCCAACTCCAGCCGCGAATTTGAACCGTCTCTGCCCCGCAGGAATGTAAGGGATGTGACTCGGTCTCTTTTTGACAGACAGGGCAATTATAGATTGCTTGACCCGTCGCGCCTAATAACGAATCGAACAGGGAGCCGCAGACTCCCCCGAGGGTGGCTGCCGCTATGGGGAACAGAATCCTCTCCCGAGGGAAACTCGCCGCGGCCACTGCCCCAATCAAGGCAGCCCCAGCCAGGCTGGCGAGAGTGCCCATCAGCGAGATTCCCCCAGACGTTCCCGCTTCCACAACCTGACCATTGGTGATTAACCGTGGCGGTTTAGGACTGAGCACCCCCAACTCGGTTGCCCAAGTGTCAGCGTTGACGGCCGCCATCGCCCCGGCGTAGGCAATCCAAATCCAGCTTCGATCGGGCCTGAAAATCAGCACTAAAACAAGCATCACGCCCACCCCATCATTGGCCAGCACTTGTGCCCAATCGCGCTGATTGCCTTTGGCGAACTTCTCGCTCGAGCCCACTTTTCGAGACCTGAAAAGTTTCGACAGCGCACTGGATGAGACAAAAAAGGTGAGCAGCAAGGCCGCCCAGGGCCAATGTCCAATCCCGAAGATAAGGCCGCCGCTAATGGCCGCGGCGACTGCGCCACTACTTGAAAGCGCACCGACCCGCCAGGCGAGCAGGCTGATCAAAACGCCGATGCTGATTCCGAGTACAAACTGCATAAAATTGTGGATAAGTAGGGGGATTCCTGTGGATAAGTGTGAAAAGATGTGGAAAACCTGACGATTCTGAGCCGCGGATACTTATAACTAAGAAGGTGACAGTCACTTTCGCTAGATGAGAAAATACTAAAATTCGCCTCTTTGCGACTCAGGGTGTATGCACAACGCGATTTGATAAAGTGACTGTCACCTGTGTAGCGGAAGTCATCAGTCTAACGCGGAGCGTTGTGGCTAGCGTTACCACGCTGGAGCGTGGTAACGAGAAGCGAAGAATGACACCCCTCTGAGCTCTTACATTAATTTTTCTGTAATGACCTCATCCCGTTCGAAGGATAAAGTAAGTGGCCAGCAAAAAAAGGCTCGACACCAGAATGGTAGTGATCCAAAGCAAGTAGGCCCAGGCGTGGGTTTCTTCGTTGCGGTAGAAGAACAATCCCAATGAGCTGTTGACCAGGTAGACGAAAGTATTGAACACCGGCAATAGCATCAATTGAATACCGGGAAGAGGTTCTCGCGGTGCCCCGGTTGGGGTAAATCCCAGGTGAATTTGGGGGTGATTGGGTATGCTCAGGCTGATCCATGTCAATAAGCCCAATCCCAACAGGGTGCCGATGAGCAAAATATAGCGGGCCGGGGGCGATTTCCAGACGCGGGCAAACAGAAAGCTGGGATGTATGGATTGAGGCGCAGACGGGTTGAGTGACCCCAGTTCAATGATGCGTCCGTAGGCTCGAATCAACGCATCCGGATCGCTAAGGGAGATCGCAAAAATACGTTTTTCGGTGCCAATCAGCAGCAAGCCTTTTTTTTGCGAGGCCATAAATTCCACCGGCCTGCCGCCTGGAATGCGGCGAGTTCCCACGATTGCGCCAGGCCAGTGGAACAGGGGGAAGCGGAGCGGAATCTTCAAATCGGCAGCGGGACGTATCCATTGGACTTCGTTTGTGGGGATAATTTCCACGCGCCAGCCCCACTGCAAGCGGAAATGATTGCGTTCCAGGGTGTAGCTGGCGTTTTGCAAGGTATAAAGCCTATAGACTAAATATGGCCCCAGCGATACAGTCAGCAGCGATGGGAGCAGATACAGCAAAAATATTGGACCTACGTGGGCGTTCGATAAACCCAGCAACCCCCAGATGCCGCCCACCACCAATAGCGCAATCATTCCCAGGTGGAATATTTGCCCGATTCGGCGAGCAGGGTGAAATGTGTGCGTTTCGCTCATAGGACTTATTTATACCATAGTGTTAGCGTTGATGGATATAGGAGCGTATCCTCTCAATATTTGGAGGAAAGGTTGAAAAATAATTGCTCAAAATGTTAGTGGTATTATTTAGCTCGCTTGAGCGAGCGGCCCTTTAGGAGTTCATATAATCGGGTAACAAATTAACACGAATGCTCAAGAGTACGCAAAGTGCTAGCCCGAATGGGCTTCGCAGATTTAGCACGGTGCGTTAACGCCCGTGCGGGAGTGATTACCACGAATCGTGTTGATTTTATGGGACAAGTGTTGATTCTGCCGCACCCGCACGACAATTGCTTTGCATCCCCATTGAGGAAACCAACCGTGCTAATATTGTAAAGTCCATTCAAACTAGAGCAATCCAATCCACGCAGGTGGATTTTGCAAACCAGCCTCGAATTTATTCGATGGACCGTACTCAAAATAGAGATGTGCATTGCATCTGCTCTTGATGCGTACCACAAGGGCATGATATTGCACATCATTTGTTTGCCGCCTCGCAGGTGCAATGCACTCCCTAAGTGCAATGCACCTGCTGCCGTAGGCATGAAAACTTGATTTTGCGCAATTACGTTTTTTACCTATCATTTCATACTTGACGAGACACTAGAGCAATCCAATCCACGTAGGTGGATTTTGCAAACCAGCCTCGAATTTATTCGATGGACCCCAGCATGGCCCTCACGGCAGTTGCTTTGCCGACACATCAAAAACTCCCGGCGATTGCCGGGAGTTTTTTGTGCGCGAGCTTTATAAATCAGCTTTCATTCTGGAATGCCTTATTTTTCAGCAACAGCCGTTTCTTTTTCCGTTTCTTTTTCGCTTTCCTGTTTCTGATTTTCACCTGCTCGGAAGACCAGTTCTTTGTCATCCTCATCATCCACATCCACAATCACAGTGTCGCCTTTCTTGAATTCGCCCGCGAGCAATTTTACCGAAAGAGGGCTTTCGACGTACTTTTGCAAAGCGCGGCCCAATGGACGTGCGCCAAAATCGGGATCAAAGCCCACCTCTGCCAACCAGCGTTGGGCTTCTTTGGTAAGTTCCACTTCCAATCCATGTTCTTCTAATCGCTCTTCGACTTGGTTCGTCTGTAGGGCCACAATCTCGATCATTTCTTGCATAGAAAGCGGGGAGAAAGTGATAATATCATCGATGCGATTGAGAAATTCCGGGCGAAAAGCTTTCTTCAACTCCGCCTCGATCTTAGTCTGAGTTTCTCGTTCTTTAGAGTCATCAGTGTGTTGTAGAAAACCAAAACTGCCGGACTTACTCACGTATTCAGTGCCTAGATTACTGGTCATGATCAGTACTGTGTTGCGGAAATCAACAACATGCCCTTGTCCATCAGTCAGGCGGCCATCATCGAAAATTTGAAGTAATGCGTTCCAAACTTTTTGATGTGCCTTTTCGATTTCGTCGAAGAGTATCACGCGATAAGGGCGGCGGCGGACAGCTTCGGTCAATTGCCCGCCTTCTTCGTACCCCACATACCCCGGAGGCGCACCAAACAGACGCGAAACTGTGTGCTCCTCGCGGTATTCGCTCATATCGATGCGCACCAATGCATCCTCATCATCGAAGAGAAATTCGGCTAATGCTTTCGCCAATTCGGTTTTTCCAACACCCGATGGGCCAATAAAGATGAATGAACCAATCGGGCGGCGCGGGTCTTTCAACCCCGAACGTGCACGCCGAATAGCATCAGCAACAGCAGTGATAGCCTCGTGCTGGCCGATGACACGCTCATGTAAGCGCTCTTCCATCTTCAGCAAACGTTCTGCTTCAGTTTCCATCATCTGGTTGACCGGAATGCCTGTCCACTGCGAAACAACTTCGGCGACATCGTTCTCGTCTACGATTTCGTCTAACTCGTGTTCGCTTTCCCATTCACCCTTCAATTTGTGGTATTTTTCTTCGAGACGAGTACGCTCGGTTTTCTTTTTAGCCGCTCGCTCATAATCCCGCTCCAGACCGGCTTGCCCTTCTTCGGCCATGATGCGATCTATTTCGGTTTTCATGGCTTTCAAATCCGGCGGCAAAGAATATAGAGCCACTCGCACTTTAGCAGCGGCCTCGTCTATCAAGTCGATGGCTTTATCGGGTAAATACCGATCCGAGACATAGCGGTTCGATAGACGTGCCGCGGCCACCAGAGCATCAGCAGAAAAGCTGAGTTTGTGGTGCGCCTCATAGCGATCTCGCAGCCCTTTCAGCATCTCAATAGTATCTTCCACATTGGGTTCTTCAACATACACGGGAGCAAAACGACGCTCGAGCGCAGAATCTTTTTCGATATATTTGCGATATTCATCGAGAGTCGTCGCACCCACGCATTGAAGTTCGCCGCGCGCCAGGGCGGGCTTGAGCATATTGGACGCATCGAGTGCTCCACCGGCCGCACCCGCACCAATAACAGTATGCAACTCATCAATGAACAAAATTATCTCGCCCTCAGCTCGTTGAATATCTTCGATAGCAGCCTTCAACCGTTCCTCGAATTCCCCACGGAATCGAGAACCAGCTACCATTGCACCGAGGTCCAAAGAAATCACCTGTTTACCTGAGAGAATCTCTGGTATATCGTTGGTGTCAATTTTCTGCGCCAAACCTTCGACAATGGCCGTTTTCCCCACACCGGCTTCCCCAATCAATACCGGATTATTTTTAGTGCGACGGGAAAGAATCTGAATCACGCGCATAATCTCGGCATCGCGCCCTATAACCGGGTCAAGCTTCCCCTCATGGGCCATAATTGTCAGGTTGCGGGAATATTTCTCCAGCACCTTGTAACGAGTTTCAGCTTTAGGATCGGTGATGCGTTGGCCTCCGCGCATTTTTTTAACAATCGCATACACTCGTTTTTTTGTAACCCCGGCATCATTCAATATTCGCCAAGAAGCAGAATTGCGCTCGCTTAAAATCGCCAGAAAGAGATGCTCGGTGGAGATGTATTCATCTTTCAAGTGATTAGCTTCTTTATTGGCCAAATCCACAACTCGTTTGACGCTTGGTGTGATAAAAACTTGCCCCGCCCCACCACCGCCAAAAATATTCGCCTTTGGGCTGCTGCGAAGCACTTGATCAATCTGCTTGGATATTTGCCCGGCATCCACATTGAGCTTATCTAAAAGGCGTGGAATTATACCATCAGACTGTTCAATCAACGCCAGTAGAATATGTTCGGTATCAATTTGGTTGTGACCATAACGCTGAATGATTTGAGCCGCGCGTTGAGCAGCTTCTTGAGCGCGCTCTGTAAAGCGATCAAATCGCATCATAATTAGTTCCTTCCTTAGGACGAAAGCTAAACAATCTGGTAGCGGTTAGATGGTAAATGACGGGTTGAGACTCACAGGTTTCTATGAAGTCATTTGTGGGAAAAATCAGGCCTGTACGAGCATTTGATGAAAACCTGTGAGGTCTTATCACTTACTTTTTTACCACTATCAAAATCTAAATAAAACTTACCTATAGTGTTGAGATTATAACATTCGGCATCTCGATAAGACGCAACCGAGTGTTAGAAATTTATATGAAATTCTCGAAACGATATGTTCTGCGTTAGGAAAAACTCGCCCATTCACTATGAAATTTTTGGATCGACTGCCGCGCGCACTGCCTGGCAACGCTCACATTTTGGGTTGGAGCACAACAAGGCCAACGGGTCTTGAACAATTACATCCCCAACGATTTGCACCAATTCTATAAGATGGATTGCCTGGATTGTGGCTGAGCCGAGGGAGCTTTTTTTGATGGAGGCTGCCAACTTTGGGGCAATTTCCTGGAACCCCATGGAGCAGCCCGGAAAATTTGGGCATTGCCGGACGCCCGTGGGGGTGAGTGCCCAGCGGATAAATTGTTTACGCCCTACGAGCTTTTCCCCATAATGGATACTGGTATTGACGCTGTGATCTACCCCCAGGAGTAATACCACGCCTCGGGATTCAGCAAGCACCCTGATGGGCGCGAGCGGCTCTGCTAATGTTTGAGCATTAATGGCTTCATCAGCGTTGATTCCAGCAAAAGAAAGAATCGGATGGGTTGACCGCGTCGCCTCGGAGCGTTGACGCAGCATTTCCGCGGCAATCCCCATTGTTGAATCAGACGGTATATCGGCTTGAAAGAATTCGGCCATTTGATTAGCGTCAGATTTACTGCCATAGCAGATGCCATTATTCGGCGGGCCGGTTTCGGGTATCAGCATGGTTTTGTAGGTAAACGTGGGCATGATAAGCCCATCGCTCGCAGCCACCAGCGCAGCCAGCACGGATTCCGCTCCGCCCTGCACCTGGCCCAACGCGGATAGCGAGACGTGGGCGATGATAGGGTGTGTGCCATCCAAGCCCAGATCGCGCAGGGCATTGACTAAATCTCGAAACGTGACCATGCTCTCTCCCTTGTGCATATTCATCAACTCATTGTTTGCCTACCAGCAATTCCCGATATGCACATCAGGTAGCCAGAAAACATCCTGTATTTACCGCCTCGCAGGTGCAATGCACCTGTTGCCGTAGGCATTACAACTTGATTTTGAGCAACTACTTTACTTCCCTTTCCACTCCGGTTTACGTTTCTCGATAAACGCGGCCATACCTTCTTTTTGATCTTTTGTAGCGAAGAGAAAGTTGAAAGCTCGTCGCTCGTGGGCAAGGCCGCCGGAGAGGAAGGTGTCAAAGGCCTGGTTGACAGCCTCTTTGCCCAGTTGAACGGCCAGCGGTGCCCGCGCGGCAATTTCGGCAGCTAGTTTTAGGGCTTCGTCCAGATATTGCTCCACCGGCACGACCCGGTTGGTAATGCCGCAGCTCTGGGCTTCTTGCGCGTTCAGTGTGCGGTTGTTGAGCACCATTTCCATGGCCATAGCTTTGCCTACCACCCTTGCCAGACGTTGAGTACCTCCAGCGCCGGGGATGACTCCGATGGTGATCTCAGGTTGGCCGAATTTAGCCGTTTCTGAGGCAATGATCATATCGCAGGCGAGGGCGATTTCGCTGCCGCCACCCAAGGCCCAGCCAGAGACCGCCGCGATGATGGGCTTTTTGATGCCGCGGATGCGGTCGAATGTGGGGATAAAATCGCTCTTTAGCATTTCTACCGCCGAGGCGTTGGCCATCTCTTTGATGTCGGCACCAGCTGCGAAGGCCTTATCACTCCCCGTAATTACTATCGCTCCGATGGTTTCATCGGCATCGAAGGTCGTCAAAGCGTCCATGAGTTCTTGTAATAAGGTACTGTTCAACGCGTTCATTGCTTTGGGGCGATTGAGCCGCACAAGGCCGACTCGATTTTTTGTTTCGACTAAAATATTTTCGTAGGGCATGAGATTTCCTCCAGATGCAAGTAAATTTGTGATTATTCAATCCCCCCTGCCCTCACCCTAGCCCTTGCTTTGCATGCTTCGCATCCCAGGGAGAGAGGGGATAGATTCTTTGGGGGAGGATTGAGGTGGGGTATAAAAGGATTAAGTAAATTTTGTCGGTCGTTGATTGTCGTTAGTTGTTGGCGGTTAGACAGTAAGTGATGACTAGAGGTGACAGTCACTTACAAAGGTGCTTTGTGAAGAAAACACGCTGGTTAAGCAATACAATGCAGAGCATAGGGCTAATTTATAAGTGACTGTCACCCAGCAATTCCCGATATGGCTCACACAAACTGGATAGCGATGGTCTCCAGACCGAGCGGCGGTCATTTCAAGCTGTTTTTAGAAAAATGACTTGCAAATTAGGTCAAATAGGGAATTGCTGACTGTCACCTTATGTAAAAATATTCATCACTTACCTTTTTACCACTACCAGTTAGTTTACCTCACTTTTACCGCATTCCCGACATGAATACAGCGTAAACAAAGTAATTACGGATTTTCTGTTCGCTAATTATTTTACTAGCTACCCGACAGTTTTAAAAATGGGACGCAGATTTTCGCAGATCTTCGCTGATTATAGGTAAGACGGAAAAGAAAACAACTAAAAATCTTGTAAACCAGCGTGAATCAGCGTCCAAAAAAAAATAAGTGCCGGGTAACTAGATTATTTTATTACAACAACTCAGAACAGCTGTGGCCGGTCTTCGTGAAGCATTCTCTCGGAGTACCTGACCAAGCCACCGCTGGCTCGGTCACGCCATCGCCAAAGGCGCGCAGAGCGAGGGCAGGCCTGCGGCCAGACCGGCCACAGCAAGATGCTCAACAAACTTTCTTTACAGAATAATAAGCCTCAAAATTTATCACACCTCAGTAATTCCCGATATGAGGAAATGTCAAGACTTCGGAAGTCTCCAGTGACCTATTTCGCCAATAAATGCGTTTTCAAAGACTTCCGAAGTCTGCTTCTAGCTACAAAGCGGGAATTGCTGATCACACCTAAATATTTTTCCACTGAAAGCTGCTGCTTCTGGGTCACACAGATAAAGAATCATATCAACGATATTCTTATGGGGTGTTAGTTGCTCGGTCTGCAATCCAACCGAGTCCGAAGTTACAGCATTCACACGGATATTATATGCCGAAAGCTCACGGGCTGCTTCTCGCGTAAGGCCCAATAATCCGGTTTTGCTGGCAATATAGGCAGCGTTCCCATCATCACAAGCAGAAATGATATTGATGATAATGCCCCCGCCTTGCTCTTTCATCACGCGCCCGGCCACCTGACACATCAGAAATGGACCCGTCAAGTTGACGTCTAGCGCACGCCGCCAATCCCACGCGTCCAAATCCAAAATATCGCCTCGCGGGTTGACATTAGCGCTATTTATCAAAATATCTATGCAGCCCCAATCAGCCAGAATTTCATTGAGCATGGTTTGCACAGGCATCTTTTTGCAAATATCGGTAACGTAATCTTTGGCGCGTCCTCCGGCGTTTGCGATGCGCTCGATTGTTCCGTTCAAGTTGATGGGGGTAATGTCATTAGCAGCGACGATGGCGCCCTGAGCGGCGAAAGCTTCGGCCAGAGCGCGTCCTACCCCACGCCCGGCTCCAGTGATGAGAACGACTTTATTTGTGATTTGGGTCATAACGTACTCCTTATTCATCGTCACACAAAGGGATTTTGCCTGAATTTTCATTCGCATTCAAAGGCAGCCCAAAATACGGCGATGGGTCTAACGTGTTCTTGATTTTTAGCTCATTGAGGAATTTCCCATTCCCATCATCGAGCACAATCGAAAAATGCAAATGCACCCCGGTTGGATTGTTGGGATCACCGGAGTAGTTCCCCTGATAACCGAGCAGGGTCCCAGCTTCGATATACACATCAGAAGACCCCGGTGGAAAATTGCTAACGATAAAAGATTTCCCGCTTGGAGATGCAAGATGGGTGTAATATGTCCAGATTTGGCGGGATGGCTTCAACGGGTCGTGGGGGATGCGGATAATGAGAGATGATTTCCAATCCGGCCCGCGAGTCAGATAACCAGAATAAGCCGCATAGATTGGAATTATACCCGGCTCTGTGCCGCCGAAGATATCGATGCCTTGATGTCGGTGCCCGGGACGGAAAGAATCATCCCACAGATAGCCAATATACCCAGATGTGGGCATCTGGAAAGGAGCATCGCCGCAGCGCATTCCGGCAGAAATGGCCCAATCCGGTTGTTCTTCCGGATGCTGTATCCAGGCAATCACATTGGTCGTACGTCCGCCGCTGCGAGTGAACCAGCGGTAGGCAAAATACGCCAGCACAATGGCGAGAACGAAAAGAATCGAAAGTACAACGCGCAGCATTGGTCTTGGATGTTTTTCTTTAGCAAAAAGGGATGGCATCATTGGGGTTTGGTGTCTTGATGGGATTCATCTCTCTTTAACTTGCGTAGATTTTCCATATTATCTTGCTTGTGTTCGGCGGTGAGCAGAGTCATATGCCCATGCGTAATTTTTTGCAACATCTGCCCGGCGGCTTGTCCCTGTGGGGATTCTAGCGCGGCTTGCAAATCATTGAGCGTCGCGAAGAACAACTCATGTATCTTATGGATGCCGCCTTCACCATAAAGTGTAGCATGAACATGCACGCTAGCCTCGCGAATGAGATAGGGCATGTCTTCGGCGTTATGCAGGAACTCAGGCCAGTTCTCCCTGAAATATTGAGACCCGGCTACAGGGCCAATGAGAATGATGAGTTTGTACATACTGCTCCTCCGGTGTTTTTGTGAAAGGGTCAATTTCCTGGTGATGGTTATGTAAGATGAACACAGAAGTAGGGCGGGATTCCACGCTTTGCGTCCCCGGAGGGGATCCCCGCCGCATCCTCAGGCACGCAAAGCGAGTCTCCCTTCGGAGATGCTACGCGAAAACCTGCCCTACATTTCCTCCCCTACTTTTTGGAGAGGATGTCAACTTCCTTTGTAATACTGTTGAATTTGAATTGTTGTGACTTTAGTACTTGACAAGCGAATAGCTATCATATATGTTATAATCAATCGGTTGTTTATGAACCAACTTGTAATTTGCATGGAATTTTGAGCAATGATTAGCAAATTACTGTAGAACACGGAGGTCACCTCTTATCATTTTTTACATCTTCCGGTCTGCACAATATACTTGGTTTGCGTCCGTAGACGTTAGCCGGTTTTTATTTAAACCAACTATACCATCTCAATAATTTGGGGCAAGAAATTCAAGAAGTTGAACTTTTACCTGCGCCAGAGAAAATCGGAGCAAAATATTCGAAAAAGTTCAACTTATCCCCTGGTTTTTGAGAAGATACAGCTAACGCTTAGAAATAATTTGGTGTACACCGGTAGATGCTCACAGTGAGTTACACTGTGAAGGGCTTGCAGCTTAGTGTGAAAAATGATAAGTAATATTTCGATGCGGCGCGAAGTTCGTCAGAAGTGAATTAAACACACTTTGCTTGTGACATGTTTTTCAGAAAAAGATTTTATCTTAGAGAAAGGAGAAGTGCAACTTGGTTAAAGTTATATTAAGATCAAACGAATCTCAGCAACAATTACTCAGACGTTTTCGAAAGAAAGTAGCTCGTAGTAAAAAATTAAGTACAATCCGGCGTAAACGTTGGTATGTTTCGAAGAGTGAGATAAATAGAATAAAAAAGAAAAAGGCTAAGCGTAGGCAGAAGCGCAACGTGAGAAAGAAAAAAGCAAAACGCAGCCGCCGAGGATATTAGAAATATATATGGCAAAAGCTGAAGATAAAATTAGAGTCGACGGTACTATCACCGAAGCTCTACCAGGCACCCAATTCAAAGTAGAGTTGGATAATGGTCATGAAATCGTTGCTTATCTCTCAGGTAAGATGCGGAGATATTACATTCGCGTTCTACTTGGCGATCAAGTAACTGTAGAGATGTCTCCCTATGATATGAATCGGGGACGCATTGTCTATCGCCACAAAAAATATACTCGGCGTAGAAATTAGAGCTGATATACAGAGCCTATGATAACAAAAATTGATGACCAATTACTTAATTCATTAGAGAATGGTGATATTACATACTCAGCCCTTGACAAATTGCTTGATATAGGGCGTGATAAGGGGTATGTTACTTATGACGATATACTTCGTCATTTTCCCGACGCGGAACAAGATATTGATCAACTTGAAGAAGTGTTTTCGGCATTACTAAATGCACAAATTCCTTATGTGGAGGATGATGATGACGTAGAGCCTGACGGCAAAGACCTGGAAGGCGATGAAAGCGAAACAAAAGATGAGAGTCAGGAAAATCGACTAGCAAACATTGATACCAAAGACCTACTTGGACTTTATTTCAAGGATGCTGCTCACGTTCCCCTCCTGACTGCCGATGAAGAGCTTGAACTTTCCCAACAAATCGAACAAGGTGTTATAGCGCGAAAGCGATTGGCAAAAGGGAATGTTTCTCCTCAAGAGAGCGAGGAGATGCACCGATTCATCAGAAAGGAATGGGAGGCTGTAGAACATCTCATCAAAGCGAATACTCGCCTGGTTATTAGCGTTGCTAAAAAACACATGGGGCGCGGTGTTCCTTTCATCGACTTGATTCAAGAAGGTAATATCGGGTTGATGAGAGCAGCTAAAAAGTTCGATTACCATCGTGGCTATAAATTCAGCACCTATGCAACTTGGTGGATTCGCCAAGCTGTAACGCGCTCCATCGCTGATCAGGGACGCACAATCCGTATCCCCGTCCACATGGGAGATCAAATTTCCCGACTGTTCCGCACCCAACACAAACTGAAACAAGTGTTGGAGCGTGACCCCACTGTCGAGGAACTTGCTATCGACCTAAACATCGCCCCTGACAAGGTGCGCTACATGTTCCGAGTGGCACGACGTCCTCTCTCCCTCGAGATGCCTACAACCATCGAAGGAGATGCGGTTTTGGGTGATTTTATCGAGGATGGGGAATCTCCCTCTCCCGATGAAACCGCCACGCATCAGCTTCTGTGCGAACAACTAGAAGAAGTCATGGATGATCTTCCCGCTCGTGAAGCCCGTATTCTGCGCCTCAGGTACGGGATTCCAGATGGGAAGAGCCACACACTACAAGAAGTTGGCGATAAAGTAGGCGTGTCACGAGAACGCGTTCGCCAAATTGAAGCACAAGCCCTCCGCCGGCTGCGCCGCCCCGGCACTCGCCGCAAACTGAAGGATTTCTTAGGGCCTACAGCTTCTCAATAAGCCGATTTCTCTTACGAATAGGGTGGGGAGATCAACGCTGAATGCGCTTTATCTACCCTCACCCAAGCCCCTCTCCCTTTGGAAAAAATGGGCGAATTTTCATTGTTCCAAACGTATTTTTTCAATAATTCGGGGTTTAGAAGTTGAACTTTTACACCTAAGGCGCGCCAAGCGACAGCATAGGGAAAATGAGCACAAAACACCGAAAAAGTTCAACTTTTCCCCAATTTTCTGAGAAGATACTTCCAAACCTTTATCTTAAAATAAGTGACTCTTTGGGAATTCTCGGGATAGGATTGCACTTAACTGTAGATGCAAAAATCATGAAATTATTGCTCATCAAAGCACATCTGTAGGCAGATTTCCATATCTGCCGTCTTATTTGACGGGTATCGAAACCCGCCCTACGATAACCACGTTAAATTCAGTGCTACCATTCACGAGGTAATGGAAAGGACAAATGTTCACCCCGTGAATTCCTGGAGACTCAAATAAGTGTTAATGTGTGCGGATCCAAAGATGCACTGCAATCTACGCAAACTATAGGGGAAGAAAATCTTTTCATCGTTCTGAATAACGTCCATTCTTCCTTGTGGCAAGATGGGAGATGTGAAGAATGAACGTCAAATAACTTGAACAGATAAAGCTGAAAGTAGGCAGAACATGCTTCTATAATGTCCAGGTTATTCAGCTTTCAGCTCTAAATAGCAGGCGCAATGGTAAGCAGTATGAATAATGAACATTACGAAGAAAATCAAGCGGTAGATAATATAACTATCCCTAAAAAAACACAAGCCATTAACACAAGAACGCAACTAAAATCAGGAGAACTTCGAGCCGGCAAGATAACGCGGATCAAAGAAGAAGCAATTTTTGTCGATGTAGGGGGATCGTACGAAGCTGTTGTCCCACGTAAGGATTTTATAACACTCGGCGAAAATATTTTGGATAGCTTTTCGCCTGGAGACACTATTACGGTTCGTATTAG
>JAYELX010000211.1:0-3453 GCA_034717875.1 Chloroflexota bacterium
TTTACCAGAAGTGAGAATCAAATTTGCCTTGATCCGTTTCGCCTTTGTCTGTCCGATCGTTCTAATCATCTTTCTCTTATCCTTCACGAAAAATTTCCAACGCTGGTGGCAATTTGGAGCGCTCATCGCCACCGTCGTTTCTGGCTTTGGGATTATCTTGATGACCATCGAGGCGCCGGAATTGGCCCGAACCTCCTACTACCCCGGCATGATGTTGGTCCTGTTCTATTGCTACATGCTGATCAAGCTGCGTTTCGTCTGGGCCACTTTAGCAGGTTGGATCATCTTTGTTGTATATCTCTTATCGCTCCTTCTCTTCCCTGGTGTAGATTCCGATGTGATGACAATCAATCTCTTCTTCGTGCTAAGCGCAAATATCTTGGGCATGTTTAGCAGTTATGCTCTGGAATACTATAACCGCAGAGATTTTTTCTTCCGAGATCTACTGTCAAAAGAGAGTGAAAAGATAGCATTAGCCAATCGGACCTTACAAGAGCGGGTAAACGAGCAGACAAAAGAGTTGCAAAGAGATATTCAAAAACGCAAACAAGCAGAAGCGGAAGTTGAAAAGTACCTAACACAGCTGCAGGCGCTGCGAGAAATCGAGCAGGCGATCACGTCCACCCTGGAAGTGGATCAAATTCTGAACATCATGATGACCGAACTTCAACGCGTTGTCCCCCACGACTCTATTTCGGCCCAAATGCTGCGAGACCATACTCTGGAAATTGTAGCCTGCCAGGGCTTCTCTGAAAATGACCAGGTTGCCGGTTTGATCTTTCCGCTCGACCCAAAATTTCCAAATCAGCGCGTGATCGAAACGCTGGGAACCTTGGCCATTGAAGACATCACCCGGCATTATCCTCACTTCGAGGCCGAATCCAATATCTACTGTTCAGGCCAGATTCGTTCTTGGATGGGATCACCGTTGGTAGCCAAAGACCACGTTATTGGCATGATCACGCTCAACCGTTCAGAGGTAAAGCCATTCTCGGATGAAGAGATCCAATTGGTAGAGACTTTTACCAACCAGGCGGCAATCGCCCTGGAGAACGCCCGTTTGTTTCTTGAAACCCAACGCCGTCTGGCCCAATTGAACTCGCTGGGCAACATTGAAAAAGCGATCAGTGGCGTGCTCGATCTGAACATGATGCTCAGGATTCTGTTGGGGCAGATCATTACACAGCTAGAAGCCGACGCTGCCAGTATGCTTTTATATGATCCTCAATTACATACCTTAGACTTCCAAGTCGGACAAGGATTTAAAACGGATGTCCTCCGTCATACCAGCCTGCGTTTGGGGGAGGGGTATGCTGGCAAAGCTGCCCAAGAGCGCCGTACCATTCAAATGACCGACATCGATAAAAAAGATACCGGCTTTTTGGTTTCCCCTCATTTCAAACAGGAAGGTTTCAAGGCCTATTTTGGGGTTCCACTGGCCGCCAAGGGCCGGATTATGGGTGTTTTAGAAGTCTTCCACCGGTCTGATTTCCATCCCGATCAAGAGTGGTTGGATTTTTTGGATGCCTTGGCCGGTCAGGTCGCCATTGCCATCGACAATATCAATATGTTTACAGGGTTACAACAGGCTCATCAAGAGTTGGACTTGGCCTACGATCAAACCTTGGAAGGATGGGCCCACGCGCTTGAGTACCGCGATATGGAAACCGAGGGTCACAGCCGACGCGTTACGGATTTGACCATAAGATTGGCGCGTGCTTTCCATATAACCGGGAAGGAGCTCCTTCATATTCGCCGGGGAGCGCTCCTACATGACATTGGTAAGATGGGCATTCCCGACCGCATTCTGAGTAAATCTGGCCCATTGGACGATGACGAGTGGGCCATCATGCACAAACACCCGGTCTATGCCTATGATATGCTCAAAGAAATTGAGTTTCTCCGTCCAGCTCTGGACATACCCAAATATCACCACGAAAGATGGGATGGCACCGGCTACCCGGACGGTCTGAAGGGCGAGCAAATCCCCCTTGCAGCGCGCATCTTCGCCGTGGTGGATGTCTGGGACGCGCTCAATTCAGCCCGCCCCTACCGGGATGCCTGGCCAGAACAAAAGGTGCTGGCACACATCCGCGATCAGTCTGGGAAGCACTTTGATCCGCGCGTTGTTGAGGCTTTTATGAAATTGGTGAAGTGACCATTTCGGATTATTCCGCAATCGCCAATCCAAAATCTACAATCGAGATGCGCAATCCGCCGACGGGGACGTCAGCACGATCGAAATAAGTAATCATCAGTCAAAACTTACCACTACCCTTCTTCTTTTTCCCAATTGTCACGTTCGTTATCCCTTCTTGTCAAGGTGGCGAATAACTAATGACACTAACCTCACCCGGCATTGTTACATATTCAGCGCCAACCAGCGGGAGGTGTTCAATACATCAGCTAAATCTAAGACAAAGCGTGTTTTCTAAGAAACGGTTTAGGTTATAATTACGTTCATCAACACCGAAAAAGTATTCTTGGAGACATTATGGTTTTCGAAAATAGCCCTAAACTAGATGGAACGGCCAAGTTATCAAGTAGCAGTCTGACTCGGTGGATATACAACCGGCGACGGGTGATTTGGATTGCTGTTGGAATTATGTTTGCCTTGTTGATCGCGTTATTGCTGCTACGCTCATTGGCCTCGCGCTCTCCTGATTCAACTGTCGGTGGGCTGGATGGATGCCTAATATCTGAAGATGGTAACCCTGTAACAGCTAATATTCAGATTGCCAATTCATCAATGACAACCTACGAAGATGGTTGCTTCTTCTTCACATCTTTGCCGCCGGGGAAATATCCATTGAAGGTACTCACAGAAGAAGGCTTCGAATGGACGCAGTCGGTTATGATCGTCTCTGGAGAAGCCACTGGCTTAGGTGAAATAGTGATTTCTGATTAAGGATGATATGCGTATAATTGATAACAATCAATATAACCAATCCGGTCAGGGACTTGTAGAATATGCATTGATTTTGGTTTTGGTTGCCCTGGTCGTTCTGGTTGTACTGGCCGCAATGGGTTCCGGGATAGAAGATTCTTTCAAAAAGCTGCCTTTCTTTTCAGGTGACGAAGACAACCCCATTCTGAGCACTAAAGACGATTTTTTGGCGCGTATTCAAGCTTTCTATGATGAAAATGGTCGCTGGCCCCGCAGTTGGGGCGACTATGCTTATACTGATATTGGCTTAGACCCCGATGATTGGAATGAACCCGTTGAAGGTATTTACTGGGGTCCTCATGGCGATGATGTAGGTTTAGCCAATCGACATGGAGATAATTTGGAAGTCTACGTTGATGATCTCCAAGGCGATACGCTTCATCTCTACAATGGTTGGAACATCTGGTGTCCAGTATCCAATGAGCATTGTTACTATCACAATATTGCTCCAGGAAACGAAGTGGATCTAAGCACTCTAGTTGTTATAGAAGAATAAGTGGGAATTA
>JAYELX010000212.1:0-3450 GCA_034717875.1 Chloroflexota bacterium
TACGAACCTAGCAGAATCAACAATTGCTTCATAAAATCAACACTATTAGCGGTTAGCCAATCCCGCACGGGCGTTAACGCACCGTGCTAAGCCTACGAAGCCCCTTCGGGCTAGAACTTTGCGTGCCGTTGGGCATTCGTGCCAATTTGTTGCCCGAACACACAAAATTCTAAAAGGCCGCCCGCTCAAGCGGGCTAGACAACACCACCAACATTTTGAGCAGTTACAAGACATCTTTGTAGGTGACTGTCACCTGTGTTCAGCACTCGCTATCAACAAACGAAGAAAGTTGCTCCAAACAGAGATGTGCATTGCATCTGCTCTTGATGCGTTGCACATCGGGGCACCAGAAAACAAGCTGTATTTACCGCCTCGCAGGTGCAACGCACTACCAAGTGCAATGCACCGCTATTCTAAACTTGGGTCACCTATGTTCAGCACTTGCTATCAACAAACGAAAAATATCGCTCATAACAGAGATGCGCATTGTATCTGCTGTTGATGCGCTGCACATCGGAGCACCAGAAAACATGCTATATTTACCGCCTCGCAGATGCAATGCACTACCAAGTGCAATACACCGCTATTTTAAACTTGATTTTTAGCAATTACTAAGTTATCTTCTCGACAAAGGGTGTGTGCATTTCGGATTTGGCAGCGAATCGCTTTGTATACCTTGCTTTGCCACACGGTGTTGCCAGCGGTATGCAGAGCACACCCACTTGGTGTGCCTTGCTTTGCATGCCTTGCTTTGCATGCCTACGGCAACGGCAACGACAACGGCAAGCGGATAACCACCGCAGTGATCAAAATCATCCGCTTGCCATGGGCACGCACAGCGATCCAATATAAATCCGCTTACCAATTTGTGCGTTCGAAACCCGGCCCCGCAATATTGAGACGATACAAACGAAGGAATATAAAAAAAATGCTATCTACAAATTCGAAACTCCCGGCGAATTTTCAGTTCAGTCAAAGCTCGCTGCAAGATTTTGTCGACTGCCAACGGCGGTTTCAGCTGCGCTATATCCAACGCCTGGTCTGGCCAGCGGTGAAAGCGGAACCAGCTTTGGAAAACGAATTATATTTGCAGCGCGGCGCACAGTTTCACCAAATAGCTCACCAACACTTGTTGGGTATCCCGGCAGAGAAGCTGGATCGGATGGCAGCGGAAGACCAAAAGCTCTCGCAATGGTGGCGCAACTTCATCGACAACGGCCCTGATTTGTCTGACTATGCGCAACACCCTGAAACCACTCTTTCTGCTCCCATGGGTGATGATAGGCTGGTGGCGAAGTACGATTTGATCGCGATTAAAAGCCCCCAGGCCGTGATTTACGATTGGAAGACGGCGCGGAAACGTCCCAAACGCAAGTGGCTGGTCGACAAGCTGCAAACGCGCGTCTATGCCTACTTGCTGGTGCGAGCCGGGGCACAGTTGAACGCCGGGCAGCCCATCGAGGCGGATGAAGTCGAAATGGTGTATTGGTTCAGCGAATTTCCCGACCAACCGGCGCGTTTTCCTTACAGCGCGGAGCAGTTCGCCAAGGATGAAGCTTATCTTTCTGGCTTGATCGCGGAGACAAAAAATCTGGGCGATGAGGATGCTCCCCGCACCGATGATGAATGGCGCTGCAAATACTGCCTCTATCGCTCGCTGTGCAACCGAGGCAAGCAGGCCGGTCCGCTGGATGAGATGGATTTGTTCGGAGAGGCGGAGGAGGCTTTCGAGATTGAGTTGGATTTCGAGCAAATTTCGGAGATTGAATACTAAACGCAGAAAAAACAGAACGCAGAGACGCGGAGGCGCAGAGACGCAGAGAAATGTTTTTTAGGTATTAAGACAGAACGCAGAGACGCGGAGGCGCAGAGACGCAGAGAAATACTTTTTTTAGGTATTAAGACAAAACGCAGAGACGCGGAGGCGCAGAGACGCAGAGAAATGTTTTTTAGGTATTAAGGCAGAACGCAGAGGCGCGGAGGCGCAGAGACGCAGAGAAATACTTTTTTTAGGTATTAAGGCAAAACGCAGAGGCGCGGAGGCGCAGAGACGCAGAGAAATACTTTTTGTGGGTTTTAACACAGAGATGGAGAGATTTTATAGTCAAAAATTTTAGGAGGAACTACCGTGCACGAGAATGAGATCAGCAAAATCATATTGGATGCTGCTATCGAGGTTCATCGCACGCTTGGCGGCCCCGGTTTGCTAGAGAGTGTATATGAGGAAGCGTTGGCTTATGAGCTTCAATACCGAGGCCTAAAAATCATCCGCCAAAAAACCATTCCAGTCGTTTACAAAGGACAAACGCTTGCTACCTCGCTACGCCTGGATTTGCTCGTTAATGATAAGGTCATCGTTGAATGTAAAGCCACTACCCAAGATAATGACATTTATAAAGTTCAAACTCTCACCTATCTACGCCTAACTGAATTAAAATTAGGCATTGTGATCAATTTTGGTGAAAAACGCGTGGTTGATGGCTTTCATCGAGTTGTAAATAGACTCTAAAAGGTTAACGCAGAGACGGAGAGACGGTGAGACGCAGAGAGATGCTTTTTTCTCCGCGGCTCTGCACCTTTGCGACTCTGCGTTAAAATTCCATGAAAAATATCTGGTTTGAACTAAAAGAAATAATTGCACCTAAGCCCCTGCATGATGCTATTGGCGGGCATCCGCTGGTGGCGCGGACGCTGGCGCGGCGGGGGTTATCCGACCCGGAGGCGGGGCGCGCTTTTCTCGATCCGGCCCACTACTCCCCCACACCGCCCAGCGAACTGCCCGGATTGATTCAGGCTGCCGACTGCGTCGAAAACGCGATTCGACGCGGGGATACGATCCTGGTCTGGGGCGATTTCGATGTCGATGGGCAGACGTCCACGACGCTGTTGGTCGAAGCCCTGGGCGAGCTCGGCGCCCAAGTGGAATACCACATCCCCGTCCGGGCTGCAGAAGGCCACGGCATCAAGTTGAGCGTACTGCAACAACTCCTAATTCCCAATTCCACATCCCCCCAACTGATTCTCACCTGTGATACCGGCATTGCTGCACACGAAGCCGTTGACTATGCCAAGTCGCGCGGGTTGACGGTGGTGATCACTGACCATCACGATTTGCCAGCTGAGTTGCCGAATGCTGATGCGATTACTAACTCGAAATTGCTCGCTCAGCCGCAGCCGCGCTCTCAATCTAGCTCTCTCCCCCACGCCCAGATTCCTCAACCCAAACACTCTCACACCCAGCACTCTCACCCACAGCACTCTCACCCACAACACTCTCACCCCCAGCATCCTCACGCCCAGCATCCTCACCCAAAGCTCCCTCACCCCCAGCCCCTCTCCCAAAGGGAGAGGGGGGTTAACCCTCTCTCAACGCTGCCTGGGGTGGGGGTGGCGTATAAATTGGTCGAGGAGCTTTATCGGCGTTTTGGGAATTCAGATAAGCGCCTGAAC
>JAYELX010000213.1:0-3430 GCA_034717875.1 Chloroflexota bacterium
TGGCGAGCATGTTTTGAGCATAGGCAAAACAGCGGTTTCTACAGACCATCAGCCTGATACAGATATTGTTTTTGACCCTAATCAGGCAATTATGACAGAATTCCACGCTCCAGGCGGAAGCGGTATTCCATTTGATACCGTAATTAAATCTAGTGATTTGAGCTCAAGTACTACAGGAACCAATGTAGCTTTTGATCTTTTTGATTCAACAATGACGGGCGTAGATGGTGGCGATTTGGTCAAATACACTATCGTTATTGAAAATCGTGGGCATAGTGCAAATGGGGCTTTTGATCTTGTCATTTCAGATCTTTTACCGTCTGAAATGATGATTCCCGCAGGCTCACCGGGACTAAATTTACAAGTCTATAATGGCGCGGGTGAAGCCTATACTTATACAGGTTTAGGTGGTGGCGGGGGTGGTTCTGACGATGATATATTCTATAGCGGCATTCAAGTAGACGATCCATCTGCCGCGGATGCGCCAGGTGCTTGTCAGGCGCACGATGCAGACCCGGGTAAGAATATCATCATCATTACCTACGATTTGATGGTTAGAGATGGAGAAAGCCTAGATACAGAAATTGAGAACACAGCAAGTTTGGAGAATTATGGAGCAGAAGAGGGCGGCGAAAACTTCCTCGAAGACTCCATCAGCGATGATGCCGTTATTATCACCAATCCTGAACCCGGGTTTACGAAAGAACTAACTTCCACAGAGTTAGATAACGCCAACAACGGTGCAACAGAAATAGTGATTGGCGAGATCTTAACCTATACACTTACCACAAAATTCTTTGAGCTAGATACCCAAAACGCCAGTATCGTGGACACACTTGATTCGGGCTTGGCTTTTGTGGATTTGCTTTCCGTGACTAACTCTAATTCTACAGATTTAACCAGTACCGTGATGGCCTTCGACGGGAGCGGAAACTGTACAAATTGCGGGGCAGGTCAAGCCGCTGAGCCAACAATTGGAGCAGGCGGAAGTTCTGTCACTTTTGATTTTGGAGATATGGCAAATGCCAATACAGACGATACCGCGGCAGAAACAATTACGATCATCTATCGCACCGTTGCGACCAATGTGGTCACCAGCGATGCAGGTGACACACTCAGCAACTCAGCTGTATTGAGTTGGGAAGATGATGGTGGTAATCCCCAAACCCTGACCGATGATGATAACAACGCCACCATCCTCGAACCGGATATCGTCACTGCCAAAACAGCTATCCCCACCTCAACAGACGCGGGGAATACTGTTACCTACACTGTCACGCTCACCAACGGCAACGGCGCAACCGATACCGATGCTTATGATGTAGAGTTCACTGATACTTTTGAGATGTGTACAACCCCTGCAGATGGCTCTCTTATTCGTGATTTAACAATTGATTCACAAAGTGGTCCCGCTACTTTCTCTCTTAGCGGTGATAACACAGCCGGATGGGTGCTTTCAACAAATACCTTTGACCTCCCTCAGAACACTACTACTACTGTGGATGTTTCAGGTACAGTTTCCTACTGCGCTACGCCCGGGCAAGTCATTGAAAATGATTCAGATAATCTAGAAACTACTTGGACAAGTTTATCAGGTGATGAAACAAGCCCGCGCTCAACACATAATACAGATTCTGTTGAACGCACCGGCGCAGACGGTGTTGGCGGCGCGCTCAACGACTATGCCAGCACCGATGATGAGGATGTGACCATTACCACACCTGTAAACATGAAATATCTCATTACCACCTCAGAAGTACATACAGATGATAGTGCCTCGCTTGATGGCACTCCGGGTAATGAACGCCCGGTAGCCATAGGCGAGATCATTCGCTACCGCCTTGTCACCACGATTCCACAAGGCATTAGCCCGAATTTTCAGGTCAATGACCGCCTACCAGCTGGACTGATTTTCATGAATGATGATACAGCAGAGATTTCCTTTGTTTCTGACGATGGGATTACATCCAGCCAAACGGGAACCCTGCCTGTTCCTGCGATTCCGACAAACTGTAACGCAAGTGGTAACACTGCAGATTCTATAACCCCTGCATCGTTGCTATGCACCCTCGCGGATGAAAATATCGCCCGCACGATGTCTACAGCCACTAACTTGGATGGTTTTGGCAGCGGTGATGATCCCTTTTTCAAACTAGGAGACCTTGTAAACAACGATAACGACGCAGATTCCGAATATGTTGTCATCGAATTCAATGCCCTTGTGCATAACTCGACGACCAACCAGAATAATGCAGGTACTGATCGCCTTAATCACGCTCGTGTATATATTGATGGCGTAAAGAATGGCGATGATTCGTCTGATATAGAAGTCAACATTGTAGAACCCCATATCGTAGTAGACAAAAATATCGTCACCCCCGCCAACGATGCCGGCGCCCCGATGGTCTATCGCATTAGTATCACCAATGATGCCGACACCTTCTTTGGTGCCAGCGATGCCGCGCCTGCTTTTGATTTGAATCTAAGCGATGCGCTCGACAGCAACCTGAACTTGCAAAGCATCACCATTTATGCCGATGGCACAAACGGCTCCTCCGATTTAAGTGGTGCTACCTCTTGTGGAAGCACAACGCAAACGATTACAAATAACTCAACTTTGGGCGTTGGCGGAACAGCAAGCATTGACCTAACTTGTCTAAATGCTGGCGAAACAGTAGTTGTAGATGTAAATACTGTTGTAATTGCCTCCGCACCTGCTGGCTACACCATCCCCAACTCAGCTATAGGAACAGGTACAAGCCTCCCCGGTGATGATGCTGGAGGATATGATTCTGATGGCAATAGCACCGGCTCAGATATTCCCGGCGATACAGGTGATAGCGATGGCGAACGTGATGGCTCTGACACCACAGGTGAGCCAAACGATTATTACGATTCTCACGATGCAGACCATCAACTCGATATGCCTGTGCCAGTTAAATCTATCGTTTCTACCTCCGAAACGCATACAGATGAAAGTGGCGACGGCTCATCGAACAACCCCGCTGACACACGCGACCTTGTTGTCGGCGAGATTATGCGCTACCGTCTGGCAATTCAACTGCCCAAAGGCACCAGTACAGATTTTGTCGTAGAAGACATCATTCCTGCTGGTCTAAGTTTTATTAGCGGAACTCTTGAACTTGAGTATTTAGCAGATGTCAATGTAACCAATGTTGACGCAACAGCCAATACAGATTTGAACGGTGCAAACAGTGGCGCAATTTCTCTTCCTGCCACCTATTTTACATTGGTAGGGCAAGCTCTAACGATTAGTCTCGAATCCCCAATCAATAATGATTCAAACGACGGGAATACTGAATACGTTATCTTAGAATTTAATGTTCTCGTCAACAACGATGCCACCAACCAAAATACCACCGTTCACGATAATGATTTTGATGTGACCGTTGGCGCGGGTGCAAATAGA
>JAYELX010000214.1:0-3399 GCA_034717875.1 Chloroflexota bacterium
TACGCGCAAGGTTACGATCTTCCCCTGGTCTTTGTCACGTTATCCCCTCCGTGGGTGCAAGAGATGGCTCTAACCGTGTTCCGAGATATGTCCGCGTTCGATACTGCCGCCGTGGTGATGGCAGACTGGAAGGATTTCGGGGAATTGCCAGTGCCTGCCTGGGGGTGGGTGCGGAGATAGCGTAATTTTATTGCACTATTTGCTCGCATCTTGTTATCAATTCTTGACTCTATCACCGTTATTCTCTACAATCATAACAGGATGAAAGAAGTGGCATAGCAGGGGCTTTTTCTCGAATCGAGTTCTTATTGTTGCACCATTCTCTCATAGGAGGTAGTGCCATGTCTAAAAATGATAAAACCACCATCAACGTAGAAGGTGGTATCCACGCCGGGCGGGACGTCATTCAGGGTGACCAAATCAATTATGGAGATATTCAAATCACGAACGCCTCCACGCCGGACGAATTTACCCAAAAGTTAGCCGAGATCCAATCAGCAATCCAAACCCTCAAGCAGCAGCCTGATTTGTCATCTGCCCAGACCCGCAATATCGAAGCTGCCGAGGAGCAAGTTTCTAAAGCCGCCGGTGAAGTTCAGAATCCAGAGACCGATGGAAAAGACGTTCAGAAAACCCTAACCGAAGCCAAAGAAACCTTCGACTTGCTTTCCAGCGGCATTGCTTCCGCAGCCGGTTTGGGCGTCGTGCTTGGGAATATGGCTAAGCTGGCCATTCAGATTTTTGGAGGCTAGATGATGCAAAAGAAGACCGATGTTTCGGGTGGAGTTCACGCAGACCGTGATGTTATTATGGGAGATCAATATAATTTGGACGATCTCTCTCAAGTAGAAATTTTGCTCACAGAAATTGTAGCTCTGCTGCGGGAACCCGAAACCCGCTTGGAAGTTAGCCAACGCGACCGCCAGCGACGCGCTGCTATTCTCTTGCACGATTCTGAAGGAAAAACAGTTAAATTACCTCCTCAACTTATCAGCCGACTGGGCCAGTTGCAGCGTGAAGTAGACCTGACGCGCAAAGAAGAGACATATCTCACTCGCTTCATCTTGGATCATACCTATGCTCAATGGGAGCGGTTATACGTTCCATTGGCGGGGACACTCAACTTGAGGCCATCCTTGCGCCTGAGTGACGATGCTGATCAGGGACTGAGTTCAGCCGGAGTACGATTACAAGACATCCGCCAGGCACTGACCGAGTTCGAAAAACCCCGTGTGGTTATTTTAGGAGCGCCAGGTGCAGGTAAGACGACCACTCTGGAACGAATGGCTTTAGACCTTGCCCGCAGTCGTCTCCAAAATGACTTAAATACCAAACTGCCTTTCCGGGTGGACATGTTCAAGTACCAGGGCGAACAAAACCCCTCCGATTTTCTGGCGACAGAATGGGAAACGACCAGTCTGGCTGAAACTTATGGAGAAGCCATTGCCAGCGGACAGGTTTGTTTCCTATTAGATGGCCTCAACCAAATGCCGCAAGCGGATATGTCCCAGCGTATCGAGCGCTGGGCGCATTGGGCCAACCGAGAAATGCCTCCTGGCAATTGGGCCGTATTTACCTGCCGAACCGCCGATTATATTGCCAGCTTGCGTTTACCAGAAGTTCACGTGCAGAGCCTGGATAAAGAGCGCATGCGTCAATACTTCGAAGCTCGCTTTGGCCCAGAACAGGCTGACCGTCATTGGCGTGATTTTGATCGTCGTTTGCGCTCCGGAGACCATCGCTTCGAGCGTCTGGCTCGCAATCCCTTTATGCTCTCACTTCTGGCCGACCATTGCGATGAAGGACAAGGGTTGACCAGCAGCCGAGCTCGCCTGATGGATGGCCTGGCGCACCGCCTGTTGGAACATGAACTCAGCGAAGGCCGTCAGTCTATTACACTGACCGCTGACCCACGCGGCACGCTCGCGACCATGATCCAGGCCCTCAGCCGTCTGGCCTTTACCATGCAGACACGCGCTGAAGGCACCAGTCTGACCCGTGCTGAAGCTGAGAAGGTTCAAATCAACGACAAGGGGGATTTGCAACTTTCTTTGGCCGAGGTGCTCTCTTTAGCACTTGACGCACACCTTTTGGCGGAGACCACATTAGTTCGAAAGGAGCAGCGGGAAACGGGGTTTATTTTCTATCACCATTTATTGCAGGAATACTTTGCCGCCCGCCATTTGCTGACGCTCTTTCGACAAGGCAAATCGCTGCGATCATATGTGCGCCTACCCTGGCGATGGAGGCAAGTTTTCCCCAAACGCTTAGGCTCTGGCGAGCAGTTACCCACCCTGCCCGTGACTGGGTGGGAAGAAACCGTGATGATGGCGGCCAGCCTGACGGGAAAAGACATGCCCAAATTTGTGACCGCTGTGCAGCAGGACAACCTGCCTCTGGCCGGTCGCTGTCTGGCCGAGGCCGATCCTGGCCAGGATGAAGCCTTGCGCCCTTTGGTGGAAGAGATGCGCACTAAATTGTTGGCACGCCAACGAAAAGTAAAGAAGAGAACGTTCGAGTCCTTGCGTTCAGCCCAAATTTTGCGCAGGCGTATCGCTGCGGGGTTAGCTTTGGGGGAGCTAGATCACCCAGATTTGCAGCCGCAGACCTTCTCCTACGAAGGGAAAACGGTCTGGGCTATCTTGCCCCCTTTACAGCAAGTTCCGGCAGGGATGTTTCTCTTGGGCAGCGACCTCGATGACCCGCAAGCCTACAGTGATGAGAAAATTACCCAACGCCGTCAGGGTCTACCCGCCTTTCAGATCGGGCGTTATCCCGTCACCAATACCGAGTACCGTCTGTTCATCGAAGCAGGTGGATATCAAGACGATCGTTGGTGGAGCCAGGCCGGGCAGCAGTGGAAAGAGGGCGGCCCCGAAGCCCATGCTGATGCGATCCAGGATTGGCTGGACACGCGTAAAAACTTTTCGGAAATGAATCTTGAAAAAATCGCTCAAGAGAGAGGTTGGCGGCCTCAAAATTTACGTTATTGGCAGCGCATGGTTGATCTTTCCGCAGAAGAAGCTCACCAGCAGGCATCACGCCAGTTCGAGCGCCCCTTCGATCGCCCCGCTTATTGGGATGATTCCGAATTGAGCAGCCCGGCCCGCCCGATTGTAGGGATCAACTGGCATGAAGCCGAGGCCTATTGCCGCTGGTTGAGTGCTGTCGCGGAACAAATATTTCGCCTGCCTGCTGAACTGGAATGGGAAAAATCTGCCCGCGGCACGGATGGCGACATTTACCCTTGGGGCGATGAGTTTGAATCCAATTTGTGCAATAGTGTAGAAAGCCACATTTACATCACCACACCAGTGGGGTTATATCCGCAGGGCACTTCGCCCTTTGGTTTATTTGATGCCAGCGGGAATGTGTGGGAGTGGACAGCAAGTTGGTATC
>JAYELX010000215.1:0-3385 GCA_034717875.1 Chloroflexota bacterium
CTGATATCCCGGAATTTACTTCATTCCTTAAGCGGATTTACAAATACGTTGATATTACCAAACCATCCCTTGATGATTGTGCACGTATCTTTTCATCTGAACTCGAACCATCTGAATACGCCCAACTCTTCATCCAATGGGGAGCAAAAATAGTCATTATAAGCATGGGAGCAGATGGATGTCTCCTCGCTACTGCTGAGGGTGAAGAGTATTTACTGTTTGCTAATCCGGTTTCAGTTGTAGATGTAACCGGTGCTGGCGATGCCTACTGGGCTGGTTTCTTGACTGCATTGTTGGCAGATAAGCCCCCGTTGGAAGCAGCCCGTCAGGGGCAAGCCATCGCAGAGCTAAAAATCAAAACCCTTGGGCCCTTAACGCAGCTCCCAGGTAGTGAGATGCTTGAAAAAATGATAGCATCAGTTCGTTACAAAAAAAAGCCGGTAGTGGTAAAGAAGTAAGTGATGGTGAAAAGTGACAGTCACTTACTTCGGAACTTTTGCTAGAAAAATGTGCTTGCAAAGCATACTAATGCCTAAATTAGACCTATTTACTAAGTGACTGTCACTTGTGTAATCGAGGCATCACTTACCATCTAACCACTACAGAGTAAAATCTACATTCTCACCAAAGGAGTAAAGATATGCAAGAATCAACAAAATTTGAAGTACGAACACAGGGACTTTTCGAATGGATAGCTTTTTGGATTGGGCGTGTGATAGTCTCGCTCGTTGTTCCTGTAGCTACTTTTACTGTGCTTATAGTAGGGTTTCGCTGGCTTCGCGATACTGTACCTGCTGGAAACACAGAAAAAATTCTAGTTTCTGTTGTAGCCATTGTATGGGGGGTAGGAGGCGCTGCTATTCTATATGTTGTCTCCAACTGGCTTATCGAAAAGCTTCCCGCCAAGTGGTCAAAGATATTGCAACCATTTCTATTTGTAGGTCCTGCCGTTGCGATTTTGGCTTGGTATTTGGCATTGCCAACCTTCAGAAGTTTTTGGATCAGTCTATTCAATCGGGACGGTTCTGAGTTTGTCGGATTAGGCAATTACGTGGCAATTTTCACTGAACGCGCAATGATGGTGACATTCCGAAACAATCTTTTCTGGATCGTATTTGGGGCCACGCTTGCTGTGATCTTTGGACTGCTTGTGGCTGTCTTAGCTGATCGCAGTCGTTTCGAAACACTTGCCAAGTCGTTGATTTTCCTGCCGATGGCCATATCCATGGTCGGTGCGGGTGTGATCTGGAACTTCATCTACGAGGTTAAAGATATTGCTGACCCTCAAATTGGTCTCCTTAATGCCATTTGGGTTGGATTAGGCGGTAATCCTCAGGCATGGACAGCGTTGAACCAGCCCTGGAATAATGTCTTCCTGATCATTATTATGGTCTGGTTGCAAACCGGTTATGCCATGGTGATTTTCTCAGCAGCGATCAAGGGCATCCCAGGTGAGTTAATCGAAGCCGCGCGCGTAGATGGGGCTACCGAAGTACAGGTTTTCTTCCGAATCATGATTCCTTATATCATGGGAACCATTATCACGGTAAGTACAACCGTGATAATATTCACACTTAAAATATTCGATATCGTCATGGTTATGACTGGTGGTCAATTTGGTACCCACGTGATCGCCACACAGTTTTACCGTCAGGCCTTTACCAATAACAATAAAGGATATGCTGCTGCTATCGCCATTGTACTCTTTATTGCCGTCGTTCCGGTGATGATCTACAACCTAAAGCAATTCTCAGAAGAGGAGGCATTTTAATGAGCAACCAAACACAAAGTCTCGCAAAAAAGAACCGTACTGGCGATATCATTGTCAATGGGTTTTTGCTGTTGATTGTTATTCTGTGGACTATACCAACATTGGGCATTTTGGTCTCATCTTTCCGAACCAGGTTTGATATTCAAACTTCAGGATGGTGGTGGATTCTTCCGCACCGTGAATGGGTTGCGGTTGATGAAATCGAACTTTCTGATGACCTCGATCCTGACGGAATTATGGAAATTGCCGGTGTTAGTGGTACTTTCGACGAATTCCGAGAAGGGATTTCTACAAAAGACGGGCAACAAATCACCTGGGTAGGCAATAAACGGCTGGGCAGAATCGAAATCAAAGAAAACAAATGGGTCATGCGTACCAATTTCACGCTGAATAATTACGGTCAGGTCTTGATCGGAAAGGAATATGAAATTCAAACTGCTAGTGGAGAGTCCATGATTGTCCAAGGAGATGATTTCACTGGTGCCTTTTTGAACAGCCTGACTGTTGCCATCCCTGCTACAGTGATTCCGATTCTGATCGCTGCTTTTGCAGCTTATGGTTTTGCTTGGATGAACTTCCCCGGTCGAAAACTGCTGTTCGTCATGGTGGTAGCACTGTTGGTCGTCCCACTGCAGATTGCACTGGTCCCTATCTTGAAAGACTACGTGAAGCTAGACCTGAACGGCACGTTCTTGGCCGTGTGGCTGGCTCATACCGGATTTGGTTTGCCACTGGCGACATACTTGTTGTTCAACTACATCAAAGGTTTGCCGCGTGAAATTCTCGAATCAGCTTTCATTGATGGGGCTTCGCACTTTACCATCTTCGTTCGTCTTATCTTGCCTCTCTCGATTCCTGCGTTGGCATCCTTTGCCATCTTCCAATTCCTGTGGGTTTGGAACGATTATCTGGTTGCTCTTGTTTTTATCGGCGCAAAACCCGATGTTCAGGTGCTGACTATGCGGATCGCTGAACTGGTTGGTTCCCGAGGATCCGACTGGCATCTACTTACAGCCGGTGCCTTCGTCTCGATGGTACTTCCGCTGCTTGTGTTCACCTCGCTGCAACGCTTCTTCGTCCGCGGCCTGCTGGCCGGTTCGGTGAAGGGTTAATAACACAATCGAGCAACACCTTTCAACTTACAATTTACAATCTGCCCCCTCCCATCTTGGCGTAATCGAGGTGGGAGGGGCTTGCGTGTAGGCAATATAGGAGAGGGACAGTGACTTTCGCAAGAGAACGCACTTTCACCTGACTGCCCGCACGGTCATAAATGACCGTGCTCATATTGCGAAGCCCTTGCCTTCGGCACGCAAAGCGCCGGGCTGATGTAGGTTGGTTTCGTAAGGCATATTTATGTACCATAATCCCGTACGCGTAGAGAAAACGAGATCAGATAGTGCACAACTTGATTAGCAAAACATTAAACAAAAAATGTCAAAACGAAGAGATGAACCATTTAACTGGGTCTTTTGGCTGCAATGGGTGCTGGCTACAACCGTAGGCTGGTTAATAGGGGGAGCTTTTCTCCCTGTTGAAATTGGAGCTGGGTTAGCCGTTGGGCTTCTCCAGGGGCTAATTTTACGTCCGATGATTGCTCGAACCGGTTGGTGG
>JAYELX010000216.1:0-3383 GCA_034717875.1 Chloroflexota bacterium
CCTGCCTGCGGGCGAACTGATCAGGGATAAAAGAAGCGGCGTCACTAATAAAAAGAACCCAAATAGGATAGATATAATCCAATTTAGCAAATCGTCTATTGTCATTGTATATATGACTCCAAAGATGTTCCTAGAGATTGACGTATCAAGAAGTGTTTGTTTTGCGTTTTAGGCCTTATCCAACCTATTTTTACTCAGTAGTACTTCCATGTTGTATACCTCCCAAAGAGTCCAAGAATTGCAGCCAGGAGGGAGGCAGGGCTATCAATACGGGGAACAAAGCCCCGCGCCCGCCAGACGGGGCAGCCAAAAACACGTGTGGGGGTAAATGCGCCACCTGCTCGGCGTTAGTTTCTGCTTCACCCTCAGGCACACCCATAGAGCGAAAGAATTTGAAGGCTTCATCGGGCCCCATGCGTCCAATGAAGGCGGTGGATGCCATGCTCAACGAGGTGGGGTTCTTCATCAGATCCTCTGGAAGATGAGTCACAAAGGAGATACCAATACCGCGCTTACGCGCCCGCCGTCCTAATTCATCCAGCATATCGGCAAAGGGACCGCTGCGCAGCAAACGCCAGCCTTCATCGATGAAGATGTCCATAGGCCGCTTTCCCACTGTCACGGCATGGTGCAGAAACCACGCTAAGATAGCCTGGACGATGGCTTTGTTTTCATCGCGTAGAGACGATAGATCAAAACTGCGCCACTCACCGGCAGGGAAATCGGGTGAAAGCAATGCTTTAGGCCGATCGAAGAAGCCGTCCCACAATCCGCCGCGCATATAGGGTTGCAGCAGGGCTATGGGGATGGATGTTTCGGAAGCGTTGACGGCTCCCAGCGCATCTACCAGATCAGCCAAAGACATTGGCCCAGGTCTGCGCTCCCAACGGCGTTTGACAGCTTCGTGTAATGCTGCCTGCACGCCGGGGGTGAGAACGCTATCTCCGCCAATGGCACTGACCAGGAAACGAACGGCCAGGAGCATCTCAGCAGGTCCTTCATCTGCTTGAATATGAAGGGGGTGTATCAAACACGTATTGGGATCATCGGGCGATTTGGCAGGAACAACGCTGCCGCCCACGGCCCGGCAAAAGCCATTATTCTCGCCTTCAGGGTCGATGGTGACAATGGTGCGCCCTTGTAAAAGACGCTGGAGCAGAATCCAGCGCATCAACGTGGTCTTCCCCGAGCCCATTTCTCCCAAGATCAGCGTCATGGCATGAGGCGGGGGCGGGGTGGTGGGATCAAGTCCATCCTTGAAAGAAAAATAAATGTCATGCCCATCCCCAGCGTGCGGGCCGATAAAAATAGCATCAGACGATGGTAATATCTGGCGTGAAGGCGGGGGCAAAAGCGGAACAGCTTCATCCAGCATCAAAATAGGTTCGTCCATGCCTGGAAATAGATTTCCACCAGGCTGAAGGTATTGCAGAGCGCGTTCAGCGATATAGAACAGCCGCTGCGGAGTAAAACCTTTGGCGCGCAAGCTGGATTCCAATACTCGCCGGGCGCCATCGGCTTGCGAATCACGCTCTGCGTCCGTAAACAATGCGGCCAGTAAAGTGGCTTGAAATGCCGCCGCTCCCAAACTCAATTGAGATTCAACCGCGTCCATTGCCTGGCTTGTAGCGTGTTCGGCCATGGACGGTCTTCGGCCTATCTTCATGTTCAAGGCCGTCAAAAATCCTTCGAAGAGCGTCCGGCGGGCGCGCATGCCCCCGCGCAAGGAGTCGGGGGCCTTTCGCTGCATGGTGACTGAATAGACAAGTGGAAGATTGGCGTCTTGGAATGTGCGCACAGAGAGTTGTCCCCAGGGGCGTTTCATGCCTGGAGTTTCTGTGCAGCGCACACTCAAAGGCAGCATAACGCCTTCAGGGAATACCAGGCGATCTTCACGCACTTCGACCGCTTCCGGTGCTACAGCTTCGATATAGTCTGCGTGGGCTTGATTATTTTTATCTTTATCTTTTTTGCTCATAGATTGACTCCAATGAAACAACCACCAAGTACACTAAGTACACTAAGGATTGTATTGTGGCACGTAGAGCGAGAGTGTGATCTATAAATTCAAGGCATTGTTTGATTTTTCTTAGTGTCCTTGGAGTCCTTTGTGGTTCCGTTGACTCATAGGTTTGGGTTGAATATCCAGCGACTGATAGATTGAATTTCGTCGGCTTCTAAATAAGTGACACGGACGCCATACGTGCGAAAAAGCCCTGCCACGCTTTCCCACCAGCTGACGGCGTCATTGTTGGGAAGCACAAACTCTATAATCGTGCGGCGCATAAAGGGCAATGGGAATTCTTGTACAAAAAGCAAAAGCCCCTGCTGCAATAGCTCCAAGCCTTCAGCCTTTTCCGCCGTGGACCGGTCTTGCACCTGTTTTTGGAACTGAGTCCGAGGCACGGGGTCCGGCCAGAAGATTTGCAATATACGCAAAGTCAATCCAGGCTGCATCGATGCCAATAATGCTTGATAGGCTTCCTGGGGACGCACTTCGGGAAGGTCCGGGTTGGCATTGAGTTCAGCGAACAAACGCAAAGAGTCATCATGCCCAACCAGGGCCCAGAAGCCATTCTCGATCTGTTTGAAACCTTTGGCGATGACAAATTGCTGTGATGGTTTGACATTGGTCATAATATTATTTTCTGTATGAAAGTAAATTAGGCATTACATCAAAATAGTTTCTCTTCTGCGGGAGAAGTTAAAAGAAAGCTGGTTTTTTACGGTTCAATATAGCTTCTCCGCACTTCTCTCCAGCCAGAGATGTATAGGCTTTACCACATTTGTTTCTCTACTGCGAGAGAAGTTAAGAGAAGACGGGTTTTTCGTGGTTTAGCATGGCTTCTCCGAACTTCTCTCCAGCCGGAGAAGTATGGGCTTTACCATATTTGTTTCTCTGCTGCGAGAGAAGTTAAGAGAAGATGGGTTATTTGTGGTTTAGCATGGCTTCTCCGGACTTCTCTCCAGCCGGAGAAGTATGGGCTTTACCATATTTGTTTCTCTGCTGCCGGAGAAGTTAAGAGAAAGCTGGTTTTTCACGGCTTATTTAGCTTCTCCGCACTTCTCTCCAGCCGGAGAAGTGTAGTCTTTACCATATTAGTTTCTCTTATGCCGGAGAAGTTAAGAGAAGAGGGGGTTTTCGTGGTTTAGCATGGCTTCTTCAAACTTCTCTTCAGCCGGAGAAGCGTAGGCTCTTCTATATTAGTATCTCTACTGTTTGCTAAATATAGATGCGGGGAGATTTAGATCGCTTGCTCTATAACCCGCCCTCATGGGACGGTTGCCAGTGGGGAGCAAGGCGTTTTGTTCTGGGTCGAAACGAAATATCGACGTAAATGAAGGCTGGGCCGCGGAGCGTTCCACTACGCGTGAAACCTCGA
>JAYELX010000217.1:0-3377 GCA_034717875.1 Chloroflexota bacterium
TTTAGGAACGCTGACGAACCCAAACCCATACACCTTTTTCGGAACCTTCGCTGGTCTCGACTTTTGGCCTGGGGGCCTGACACTGCTGGCCGCGGCACCAGGAATTGGTAAAACATCCTGGATGCTGCAAATCAACTTCGATGCAGCCTTAGAAAGCATTCCATCAGCCATTGGCTGCTACGAACACACTGCTGAAGAACTCAAATACCGTCTCGAAATGCAAGCCCAAGCAGCCGTTGTTGGCCCACATCTCGACGCTTTGCCCGAAGACACCGCCGATCATCTAGCTCAAGGCAGTGCCATGTGTGTTCTACCTTTGTCCGACCAGGAAGATACTGTTCGTGCCATCGAAGATATTCTGATTCATGATTACGGTTTTCCGCCTTATGGCCCAGCCCTACTATCTGTAGATTACCTTCAGCGTGTCCCCGTTGTGGGCATCACGGGTGTAATTCCGGAGGAACTGCGCGCTGGGGAAGCCGCAGCCGCATTGCGTAAGTTGGCGCGGAAGCGCAATTGGGCCATAATCGTTGCCGCCGCTTTGCGATCAGACAGCTTCGAAGGCGGCGAGAGTCTGGGAGACTTGTTGGGAGACGAGCGCGTCCCCTACGAGGCCGACCGGGTGCTGCTCATGCGTCGAAATGAACCAGTGCATGCCTGCGGGTGTGTGGGCGTAACAATCTCAACTCTAAAGGATCGTACTGGCCCCATTCGTTCTTGGGATGTGGAATTTTGGGGCGAACGCTTTTATTCTGCTGGTGAAGCTGATTTAGAGAATTGGCATTTATGACAGCTATTGGTCAAATGCTTTTAGAGATATTGAGGAACGGGTGGATCGTGCTTGTTAGCGCGGTGGCAGCCGTTGCTGCATTAGCCTTGATGTCGCAAATCTTGAAAACCGTGTCGTCTGGCATCATGGGAGCGAACTTATATGTATATGAAGCTATTGCCGCCTTTTTTGGTGTACTTCTGTTGGCTTTATTTGGCTTGCTTGGGGTTCCCGCTCTAGTCCAGGCTGCGCAAGCGTCTCTGCCTCCTAGCGCAGGATGCGGGCCTATCACTGAGCTAGGGCAGCTTGCCATTATGCTCATTGGCGGCCTGGCAGCTGTCCGAATGATGCTGGCTGTATTTTCGGGTGTAGCCATGACCACTCTGGGCGGCAGCGGTGGTTTATCTGAGGCAATGTTAGAAGCCGGGGAAGCAATCTTTGGCATGGTTATCGCCAGTGCCGCCTTGCCCATTGCCACTCATCTATTAGGTGTTTGTTGAAATGAAGGAGCAATTTTATGTTTGACACAGTTTTGGATAAGATATTGGAAATCAGCCGCGATGCCTGGGTATTCTTGACCGGCCTTTTGGTCGTTGTCGCCATTCTGGGCGGACTTTGGTACGCCCTCCAGGGTGCTGCGGGAGCGGCCTTCGGCGGTGGCAAAATGACAGCCATGGCCATAATGGGTGCTATTGGTATTGTTATTATGGTGATGGTGGCATTTTTAGTCATCCCCGAGATGAGCACTATGTTACAAGGTATGCAGCCCACTCCGCCATTTTAGCCTTAGGATTCGATTTCAACTTCGGCTGCACGACTACCAGACTACCAGACTACCAAACTACGAGACTAACCCATGTTCAAAGACCGTGATCTAGGGATTCTAGGAGCTGGCGCGCTCCTGGCCGTTATAGCCCTCATACTGCCTTACGCTTTTGCCTGGAAAATCGCCATTGGCATGGGCGTGTTGATTATGTTTATGGTTATCGCTCTGCTGCGTCTTGGGCCTGATCGTGTGCCCCTGGAAACGTGGCTTCGAAGACGTTTCAAGTATTGGCGCAGTACGAGGCGTTATGTCTATCATCGCGAAGGCAGCGAGCTGCCTCCAGTGGAGCCAGTTTCTGTTGACGAACCTGAACCTGCCAAAACGTCCGGCAGCCTCCTTCCTGTAGGGCTGGGATGGGATGAGGTCGGGATATATCCTTTGATGACGGCCTTTCTCGCCGTAGTTGGGGTGTATTTCGTTGTCTGGATAGCCAATGGGGGCGGTGAAGAACTTGCCCGAATCTTCCGATAAAATGTTTGGTATTCGCGCAAATTCGTGACAGCGTGCCCATTGGGTAAATTCGATGCAAAATGTTGGGCAACCACGCGTAATTCCAAAGAGCTACGAGAGAAACAAGGAGAAAACTATGGAAACTATTCTTGCATTAGTCGGCGCACTTGCTTTGGCTTCCGTTCCGATCGCCATTGGCTGGCGTCATACCGCCGGTGAGGCCAGCATGGCCAGGGCGATGGGCATCACGCTGCCTGAGCGTGGTTTCGATGCAGAGAAATTCGCTCTCCAAACAGGCACTGGACTGAAATTCAACCAATTGCTCTTTGGTTTCTTGGCCTGGGTGATTGGCGGCTTTCTGGCCGGGCTGGTATTGAGCACGATTGCCGCCATACTCTTTGCTATCGCCGGTGGATTATTGTACTCAGGCACTCTCACCACCCGCCGCCAGGGATTCCGCATGAAACAGGCCAAAGATATCTTGCGCGGTTTGGGCGTTGTGGAGACATTACTCAGACAGGGCAAACCGCTGAACGAAGCTCTAGAAAAAGCCGCTCAAGCCGTAGGACCCGCTGGGGAGATGGTCTTGAGCGACCTGGTTGTGCGTCTGCGCGCAGCCCCCGTTGATAAAGCGGCAAATGCTGTGCGGGAATGGACGTTGGTTTGGGACAACCCCGCTGTGGACATTGTAGCCACCTCGCTGCTGGCGTCACTGGAAGGCCGTATCGAGATTGGCCCCCTGGTTGCCTCGCTGCGCAAAACACTTGGTGCAATTGTAGATGTTCTGTCCCGGGCCAGGGCAGCGGCCAAGGGCATTGCCTGGCAAGCGCGCTTTCTAGCTCTGTTTCCCCCCGCTGTGTTGGTTGCATCAGCGTTTATCACTCCGCAAACTGGTGATTTATATGCCGCCAACCCGCTCTATCTTGCTCCTGTTTTGCTTGGGTCCGGGATATCTTATACACTATCCATGCGCATGATCAAAAAAGGATTGTCCATCGAGGCATCAATGGGGTTGCAAGCTGGGCATCAGGGTGAGATTCGGCTTGACCGTATGGGCCGAGTGCTATAAGCAGGGCCTTGAATGCAAAAATCTTTCAAACGCTCAATCATTGCCATTCTGGGAGCCTCTTTCGGGCTCCCATTTTGCTGCGTTATGGGATTTGTGATTTTGTTTTCTTTGATGGTTGCTACAGCAATGGATCAATTGCCTGCCTGGGCACAGGATGACGTAGCTGAATGGATGCTGGGGACACCTCAGCCTGTTGGTGGAACGGAGCATTACGATGTTGCCACATCCAGTTCTACTGCCGGAGTTACCAATGTGGAATGGGA
>JAYELX010000218.1:0-17138 GCA_034717875.1 Chloroflexota bacterium
GGGGATAATTTCCTCTCCCTTTGGGGTGCGAAACATGCAAAGCAAGGATTGAGGTGGGGGAGTGAACGGTTACTCGTTGGTGACTCGGTCAGGAGACCGGTCACAGCTAATTCGCCCCTATTTTTTGATATGATACCAACGTAACTGCTCAAAGTGTTGGTGGTGTTGTCTAAGTAGGTACTACAAAATATCTTTATAAAATTAGCCCAGCCTTTAGCATAGTCAATTAAATAAGTATCAACGTGAAATAGTGGGTAGGAAACTTTATATTCAGACCTCACAGGTTTCAACGGTGTATTTGGGTTTGAAAAGCATGTCGCAAAGATTCATAATGGAACCCGTAAATCGTTTTTTCAAAAACCTGTGAGGTCTTTGAAGGTTTTGCCATGCTGTGCATGCCTTATAACCGAGCGCAGTCGGAAAATTACAAAGAAACTTTCACGGACTTACTTAGCCCGAACGGGCTTCGTAGATTTAGCACGGTGCGTTAACGCCCGTGCGGGAGTGATTACCCTCGAATTGTGTTGATTCTATGAGCCGAGTGTTTATTCTGCCACGATCGCACTAGAGACCAAACGAACTGTTTTTTGCAAACCAACAAGCTTTTGAGCAATTACATACCAACTAACAACCAAATTATGATCCACTGCACTAATTGTCAACTTCCATATCCACAAGACGCTGCACCTTATTGTTGCCCGGCCTGTGGCGGTAGCTTCGATTTTGATGCCCCCGCAGCGTTCGACGCTGGCAAAATCGACTCGCACCAGCCGGGGATGTGGCGTTATCGTCACAGCTTTGGCTTGCCACTTGGAGCTTCGGTGATCACTCTGGGCGAGGGGGATACGCCATTAGTTTGGTCTCGAACCTTTGGACGAGAAGTTGCTTTCAAGTTGGAATATCTCAATCCAACCGGATCGTTCAAGGATCGCGGCACCGCTTTATTGATCAGTTTTTTGCGCTCACTCGGTGTGGATGAAGCAGTCGAAGATTCGTCTGGCAACGCTGGGTCTTCATTCGCGGCTTATGCGGCCAGAGCGGGGATGCGGGCGCGTGTATATGTGCCAAGTTATGCCTCCGGCCCAAAGCGCACTCAAATTGCAGCCTATGGAGCGGAGGTTGTACCCGTGCCTGGGCCGCGCTCTAAAGCTGCGGAGGCGGTGCGGCAGACGGCTGAAAAAGGAGCGGTGTATGCGAGCCATGCCCATTTGCCGCAGGGGCTGCCGGGAATGTCCACTGTCGCTTATGAGCTGGTGGATCAAATGGGAGACTCGCCCGGTACGGTGATCGTCCCTGCGGGGCAGGGGAGTCTGCTGCTGGGGATGGGGCGGGGTTTTGTTGCTTTGCAGCGCGCCGGTATGATTTCGAGATTGCCGCTGCTAGTGGGTGTACAGGCTGCGGCTTGCGCTCCGCTGTGGGCGGCTTCACGCCGCGGTTCCTCGGGGTTAGAATCCGTCTCAGAAGGGGCAACCCTCGCTGAGGGAGTGCGGATACTCCATCCCCTGCGGAGTGAGGCAATCCTGCAAATGGTATCGTCCACACAAGGCTTTTTTGTGACTGTGGATGAGGATAATATCATCCCAGGGCGCGATGAGCTTGCGCAGCGGGGCTTTTATGTGGAACCAACTTCGGCGATTGTGTGGAACGCATTAAGCCAGGTGGCAGATCGGGTGCCGGAGCCGATTGTAGCAATTCTTACAGGGTCGGGGTTGAAGAGTTCGCCTTGATGGGCAGGCAAGGCAGCTTTAGCGATTCGACGGTATAATACTCGTCTGGCACGGAGATTGTGTCAATTGTATTTGCTTATTACTGGAACTGACGGGCCGCGAGACACTCGGCTAATTGTTGGCTGGTGGGGTGTCTCACGATCCCTGAGTTCTGAGGAGGAATGGAATGGCTCAGGATTTTGATGATGCCGAATCAGCGCGGGCTTTTGCTCGACGATTGGGGTTGGTTTTTTCCAAGTATTTTTTGCTCAGTCGGGCTTTGACGCATCGTTCGTATCGCAACGAACACCCGGAAGCATTGGAAGATAATGAGCGGCTCGAGTTTTTGGGCGATGCTGTCTTGGATTTTTTGGTGGGGGCCTGGTTGTATAATCGTTTCCCCGAAATGGCTGAAGGTCAGTTGACGCGCATGCGTTCTGCGTTGGTGCGCACTGAGCAATTGGCTGATTTTGCTATCGAGATTGGTGTTGGGGCAGCCATGCGGCTGGGGCGCGGCGAGGCCGAATCGGGGGGCAGTCAGCGTCCGGCGCTGCTTTGTGCTGCATTCGAGGCCTTGATTGGCGCAATTTATTTAGATATGGGTATCGATGCAGTGCATAAATTTGTAGAACCGCTGCTGAATGCCGTGGCAGGAGAAATTTATAGTTCGGGTGAGATGCAAGACCCCAAGAGCCGTCTTCAGGAATGGACGCAAGCGCGTGGTAATGGCGCCCCCACTTATCGCACGGTATCGACAACTGGCCCGGATCATAATAAGGTTTTCGAAATAGAAGTAATTGTCAACGATGCGGTGTGCGGCCGCGGAAAAGGACACAGCAAACAAATAGCTGCAAAAGCCGCAGCCCGCGAGGCCCTGCAAGATCTAGGCCTGGATTGAGCTTGCTTACAACAAACCACATGCACCTAAAATCTCTTAAACTTCAAGGTTATAAAACTTTTGCCGGCAGCACGCATTTCGAACTGGCGGATCATATTACTTGTATCGTTGGGCCAAATGGTTCTGGTAAGTCCAATATTGCTGACGCAATCCGTTGGGTGTTGGGGGAGCAGGCCTATAGTCTCTTACGCGGCAAAAAAACCATAGATATGATTTTCCACGGTTCGGAGCAACGCTCACGCGCCGGCATGGCTGCTGTTGAAATTATCTTCGACAATACTAATGGATGGCTGCCGGTGGATTTTTCCGAGGTTTCTATTGGTCGGCGGGCTTATCGTGACGGCACAAATGAATATTTGCTGAATGGACAGAAGGTGCGCTTGCGTGATATTAGTGAGTTGTTGGGGAATTCAGGTCTCTCGGAGCGGACTTATACTGTCATCGGTCAAGGGTTGGTCGATTCGGCTTTGTCGCTGCGGGCTGATGAACGTCGCCGCCTGTTCGAGGAGGCTGCTGGGATTGGCTTGTATCGCTCACGCCGAGAGGAAGCTCAGAGACGGCTGGAGACAACCCGCCGCAACTTGGAGCGAGTGGAGGATATTCTTGCTGAGTTGAAGCCGCGCTTGCGCAGCCTGGAGCGTCAATCCCGACGGGTAGAGCAATACGAATTGGTCAAAGCTGATTTGCAAGTTTTGCTGCGTGATTGGTACGGCTTCCATTGGCATCGCGCTCAACGTGATATTAATTCTGCTCGTCAAACTGCGAAGGCTCAAGAATCAACTTTGGGGCAGGCCCAGCAGAAACAAGCTAACCTTGATCAGAAGCTAACCAGTTTCCGCGCCCATATTCAGGGAGTGCGGGCGCGCTTGAGTTCGTGGCACCGTGAGTTATCTCAATTACACGCTCAACGCGAGAAGATCACGCGTAAATTGGCCGTATCCGATGAACGCGCCCGCTCTTTGATCAAGCAGCGCCAAGATATGTCCGATGAATTAACCCGCTTGGAGCAGAAAATCGAGTTGCATCGGGAGCGATTGACCGAGGCCGATGCTGAAACTCAGCGTTTGGAAGCCGAGTTACAACAGGCGCGCGGACGAGCGAACTCGGCTCGAGATGCTTTGAAGGCTCGCCAAGTCGAGCGGCAACAGGTAGAGAACAAGATTCAACAAACGCAGCAGCAGATTGCGGAATTATCCAACCGCCAGACGCGATTGCAGGCTCGTTTGGATGAACGCGAGGCTCAGGTTCAGCGCCAGCGAGCGGATCTCGATGCAATCGAAAAGGCTGTTGCCGAGGCGGATCAGGCTTTGGAAAAGGTAAAAGCCCGATTGCAGCACGCTGACCAAACTTTGGAGACGGCAATATCGGCGCGGCAGAAGGCTGAAACGTCATTGCACAAACACCGCCAGGATATTGTAGAAGTAGAGTCCCAGCGGAAAGCGAAAGCGGGGCAACGTGATTCTTTGCAGGCTAACCTGGCGCGTTTGCAAGCGCAGCTCGAAGTCTTGGAACAGGCCGAAAAAGCGTTAGCCGGTTATGCCAGCGGAACGCGTCTATTATTGAAATCGGCGCAAAAGGGGAAGCTAGAAGGAGCACAAGGCGCGTTGAGCGGTCAATTGCGTGTACCGAAAGAATTGGAGCCTGCCATTGCAGCAGCTTTGGGCGAATATTTAGACGCTGTGCTTCTGGCAGATGAAGGCTCGGTTGAAGCAGCGTTGGAAATTTTGATGAAACAATCAAGTCGAGGCACGTTGTTGCCACTGGACGCTCTTGTTCCGCCTGAGCCTCTGAAAAACACTGCTGGGAAAGGAGTGTTGGGAATTGCTTCGGATTTGATTCAGGCAGCACCCGAATTGCGCCCGGCGGTAGATTTGTTTTTGGGGCAAACTTTGGTTGTGCAAGATCGAGCCGCGGCACGAAGAACGCTGCTCGATCAACCGCGCACAGCCCGCGCCGTGACTTTGCGAGGCGAGGTCTTTTTTGCCACTGGGCCTGTTGCGGCCGGTCAGGGCGGGGGGGCGGCCACGCTCAGCCGGCCGCGTCAGCGCCGCGAGATTGTCGCTCGGGTAAAAGAGACTCAGCGCAAAATCGAGGCTGCGAAACAGGTGATTGACGAATTCGATGGGATGTTGGCACAATTGCAGGCTGATGAGGCCGAATTCCAACAGAATGTGAGTCAGCTTCAACGCCGAGAGGCAGCCACCGCTCAGGTGCAGCGGGATGTCTCGTTGGAACATGAACGCGAGCAGCGGCAAGTTCAATGGCAGCATAAACGCTGCCAAAGCCTTCGGGGTGAAATTAAAGCTGGAGAAACGGAATCCTCTCGCATTAAAGACGATTTATCCACACTGGATGAGGAAATCTCTCAGGCACGCGAGAATCTGCGGAAACAGCAATCCAGCCTGGGGAATCTTTCTTTAGAAAAATATCAGCTTGATTTACATCATTGGGGCACTCAGGCTGCGGTGGCCGAGCAGGCTTTGAATGGTGCCCAGGCACGTCGGCGGGAGCGGGGCAGTACGTTGAGCGATGCCAAAAATTCGCAAGAGGGGTTGCGGTCTCGTTTGGGGTCGTTGGCGACGGAAGTCGAGATGTTGGAGACCGAAAAGTTGGCCGTGAATGACGGCGAGGCGAATATCGTCGCAGAGATTGATGCTTTGCGAGTGCTGGTCGAGCCGGCTGAGTCTGAGTTGGATGGATCGGAGGAAAAGCAGGATGTGCTGCGAAAAGCGGAGGCCGAGGCTAGAAAGGCTTTGAGTATGGCGGACCGGCGTTGTTCGCAAGCACAGTTAAATTTGACCCGCAGCCAGGAGGGGTTGGATCGTTTGCGCGAGCGTATCGAGGCGGACGTTGGCTTGGTTTCATTTGATTATGGTGTTGATGTTTCTGGCCCAACGCCATTGCCTTTTGACGGGCTGGTGAAGCGGCTTCCAATATTAGATGAGTTGCCGGATGGAATGGATAAGATCATCAAGGAGAAGCGTGGACAGTTGCGGCGCATTGGTGCAGTCAATCCTGAGGCGCAAAAGGAACACGATGAGGTGCGTGAGCGACATGAATTTATGATCTCGCAGGTGGATGATTTACATAAGGCTGATGCCGATATCAGGGAAGTAATTGCCGAATTGGACTTGCTGATGGAGCGGGAGTTCCGTCTCACTTTCGACGCGGTGGCAAAAGAGTTTCGGCAAATTTTTACGCGTTTGTTCGGCGGCGGCGGCGCTCGATTGATTTTGACGCAGCCTGATGATTTGACCGAGACAGGTATTGATATTGATGCGCGTTTGCCGGGACAACGCACTCAGAGTTTGTCGCTACTTTCGGGCGGGGAGCGCAGTTTGACAGCGACAGCGCTGATATTTTCTTTATTGAAAGTTTCGCCGACGCCGTTTTGTGTTCTCGATGAGGTCGATGCCATGCTGGACGAGTCCAATGTGGCTCGTTTCCGTGATTTGCTGCGCGAGTTGAGTGAGAATACGCAGTTTATTGTTATCACACATAATCGTAATACTGTCCAGGCTGCCGATGTGATTTATGGCATAACTATGGGGTCTGATTCGGCCAGTCAGATCATTAGTTTGAGGTTGGATCAGGTTGCTGATGTGATTCGGTGAGCGAATTTGGATTTCGGATTTCGGATTTTCCGCAATCGGCAATCAAACGCGAAAGAGCCAATTAAGACTTTTGAAGTCGCTGTTCATTGAAAATGCAAAAATTGCAGGCCTTAAGTTATAATAAAAATATGTTGATAAATGGTGTTATTATTCGCAAGTTGGAATCGCTGGAAACCACTCTGGATGAATTGCGCTCTTTGGGGGAGGTTAGTGTGCAGCAATTGCAGGATGATTGGCGCACAAAACGAGCCATCGAACGCAATTTACAAGTGCTGGTCGAGATTGTGATGGACATAAGCCAACGCTTGATTTCAGTATCGGGCCAGACTCCAGCGTCAACAGGGAGAGGGGCTATTGAACGTTGTATTCAACTTGGAGTTTTATCCGATTACGATATGTACCGGAAAATGGTGCAGTTTCGCAATTTCATTGTCCACCGCTACGAGCAGGTTGATACTGAGATATTGGTCGTGATGATCAATCGCAAGCTGGGTGATTTCGAATGTTTTCGAACAGAGATACTCACGTATGTCAAAAACAATTGATTGGAATCTGGCGACGCATATTTTCGAACAGTTCTCGAACGTGATCGCTGCCTGGGTTTTTGGCTCCGCTCAGGACGGGAAAGTGAGACTGGGCAGCGATGTAGATATTGCAGTCATATTTGATTCATACCCATCGTTGGATAATTTATCTGAGTTGCGTGCCGAGTTGCAAAAAGTTCTTCGGTTTGATGATATAGATTTGGTGGTATTGAACGGGGCTTCCCCAATCACTCGTTTCGAAGCTATTTCGGGCCGCCCGATTTTTTGTCGGGACGTGGTCGCGCGAGCAGAAATTGCTTCTCTTACAGCGCGTGAATACGAAGATGAAATCGCTTTCATGCAGTCGGGGTTGAAAAGTTATACTTCTGGGGACTTGCCAGCGGATTTGTAGCAGTAGCGGATTAGCCCATCAAATAAATTCGAGGCTGGTGTCCGAAATCCACCTACGTGGATTAGATTACCGACCGACGCGCTGTGCGTGCCGCTGGCAAGATCAGTTTCGCAGTCCAGGGTCGATTCCGGCGGCGACACTAGCGGTAGCAGATTAGCCTATCGAATAAATTCGAGGCTGGTTTGCGAAATCCACCTACGTGGATTGAGCACAAATATGACAACGAATTTCAGGATTTATCGAATTCAAGGTATCATCTCAATATTATGGGATAGCTTGAGCTAGTGGTCATCGGCGTGAGTCCATCATCTGCGGCCAGATCGGTCACAACTAAATTGCCCCTACTTTTTCAGAAAATACAATTCAAGCCCGAAAAATTCGGTAAATCCCCCAATTTGATGTTATATTGAAATACAGCAAACCTCGATAGCGACACAATTTTAGAATTGAACAACCCTGGTCAGGAGCATTCGCTATCGCATGAGTGAGGTAAATAAGATTATAAAATATGAAACGCATTGATGGACGTAAACACGATCAGTTGAGAAACGTTGCCTTAACGCCCGATTACGTGATCTACCCCGAGGGATCGGTGTTGATCGCCATGGGCAAAACAAAGGTGTTGTGCAACGCTACGGTGGAAGACCAGGTTCCTTATTGGATGAAAAAGCAGGGGCGTGCCGGCGGCTGGGTTACAGCGGAATATGCCTTATTGCCGCGTTCGACTCAAGAACGCACATCCCGTGAGACGCGCGGTCTGCGTGGGCGGACGCAAGAAATCAAACGCATGATTGCGCGCAGCCTGCGAGCAGCGGTGGATTTAACCGCTCTGGGAAAGCGGATGTGCATTTTAGATTGTGATGTACTCCAGGCGGATGGCGGCACAAGAACCGCTGCCATTACCGGGGGATACATAGCCCTGAGGATGGCGATTCAGACTCTCGTGGATGAGGGTGAGGTGTCCCCACATGTTTTTCTGCCCCCCGTAGCAGCGATCAGCGTGGGAGTTGTCGATGATCAACCCATGCTCGACTTATGCTATAGTGAAGACTTCAATGCCGATGCGGATGTCAATATCGTAATGAATGCGGCCGGCGAGTTCATCGAGGTGCAGGGCACGGCAGAAGGAGCAACATTTGATCGCGCCACATTTAACGCCATGCTCGACTTGGCCGACAAGGGCATACGTGAATTATTGACCATTCAAGAATCTGTTTTTAGCCGTTCAAATTTGTCCCCCTGACATCATCTGAATGCTTACAAATGAAAAAAGGCTGAACTTGCGAATTCACAAGTTCAGCCTTTTGTTTTTGTATTTCGGTAGTGGTAAAAAGGTAAGTGATAAAAATTCTTGCGTGAGGTCCGCAATTCCCGCTTTGTAGCTAGAAGCAGACTTCGGAAGTCTTTGAAAACGCATTTATTGGCGAAATAGGTCACTGGAGACTTCCGAAGTCTTGACATTTCCTCATACCGGGAATTGCTGGCATGAGGTGACAGTCACCTAGATAGACCATCACCTATATTTCAAGTGGTTATTCTGGGGTCGCGATAGCAGTCGGACGCGGGGTCATTGTTGGCAGCAACATCTGCTGCGGAATAGTCGGCTCTTCCGGGACAAAATCGCCCCAGTTCTCAGCGATGACCACATCAGCAGTGTCACGCTGTTCATTTAGCCATTGCTGGAAAGCCTGCTGCTTGATTTTCTCTAGGCGATCAGATGGGATTTGGCGCGCCTCACGACCGAGCAGTTGAATGATGTGCCATCCAAAATCGGTTTCGACCGCTGGGCTGATTTCACCAATCTCGAGATCAAAAGCGGCTGCTTCGAATTCGGCTACCATTTGATTGGCCCCAAACCAGCCTAAATCGCCGCCGTTAGCGCCACTGCCTGTATCGATGGATAATTCTTGGGCTAGTTCTGCAAAATCTTCCCCAGCTTCGATTCGATCAAGAACTTCTGCGGCCTCATCTTCTTCTTTGACGAGAATATGCCGGGCCCAGATTTGCTCTCCTTGCGACTCGATACCAGCAGTGATTGCCGCCATTACCTTGTCCTGGTAGAGTTGGTTTTCAATCACCCAGCGGATATCCTCTTCAGAGATTTTCGCTATGCCGTTGACGTATTGCACATACTCGGCCATGGTTTCCTGAAGGTAATTTTCTGGGTAAGGTGTCGGTGTCGGGGGAACAGTTGTGGGGTCGGTTTCTGGATTCTCGGCTATTTCTGTTGGTGTAGGCTGAGCACTCACCTCTGTTTCAGAAGTCGCCATCGGGGGAACCAGCGTCAATTGGGCAGAGGAAAGCGTTGATGTGGGCAGCATTTCCCGTGTCGGAATGGGGGTAGGAGTTCCATCAGGGTAGTAATGCAGGATTATTTCAGCGATGTATGTATCGATTTCCTTCTCGCTAACTTTGATACCCCGGCGTTCAGCCTCCTGTTGGACAAGCAAACTTTGTGTGAGTTGATCCAAAACGTTTGCTCCCATATATACAGGCTCTAGTTGGAATTGAATCTGCCTCAGGTTTTTTTCGAAAAGAGCAGCTGAATTCTCATCGCCAAAGCTTTTCATGAAATTAAAGTAATTTGCATATTGGCTCACAAGCTGAAATCGTTTGTACCGAGTCCAGGCTTGAAACTGGGCTTTGGAGATTTCTCTCCCGTTAACGGTCACAACGGGCTGATTTGGCTCGATAAAGCCCTCTTTGACAATGCCGAATACGGCGATACCAATTACCAATGCAATAACGACAATGGTTCCAATGGTAATGTAGCGTTTTTGAATCCGTTCACGTTCAATGCGGGCATGGCTTTTGCGATTTATGATGCCTTTTTTCTTTTTTGCCATAATTTTAATTAACTTATATTAACATTAGTGGGTATGTAGGTATAAGCAAAGAGAGCATAGAGTTAAACACGGGCGCACTTACTTGTTAGGGAAGGTAAGTTTTATCCGTGCAAAAGAAGAGCGAAGACGCTGATTGAGTATCGGAAGCAAGCTTTTTTTGCTGGAGCGTATCGAAATCAAGGTGGAGCGTCTTACACAAACCCGGTCTTGGTTTCGATACTACTATCTGTACCTCCAAGTATACTCAACCGGCGAACTAAACTTGAATTACACTCCCCCAAGTTTTATATACGCCTGTTATACACTCTATACCCCATTTCTAATTTTAGTAATCAACGCAGAACTTCCCCAGCGAAGGGGAGCAATGCCAGGTGACGGGCGCGTTTTACCGCTTTGGTTATCTGACGTTGGTGTTTTGCGCATGTACCGGTTTGCCGGCGGGGACGGATTTTGCCGTCATTGAATACAAGATTTTCCAGAACGTCGATATTCTTATGGTCGATGTCTATATTAGCATCGGAACAGAATCGACAGTATCTGGGTTTATGGTGACGATAATGGCGATATGCACTCACGGTTTGTACTCCTATTTATCAATGGATTGGCAATTATTATTAGCAAGCTGAAAGCAGGTTAGAAAACAACGCTGAAAGTTTATCTTGTTTAGCCCTCAGCCCTAAGTACTCTGTAAAGAAAGTTTGTTGATAATCTTGCTATGGCCGGTATTCGCGAAGCATACTCTCTGAGTACCTGACCAAGCCACCGGTGGCTCGGTCAGGAGACCGGCCACAGCTGTTCTGAATTATTGTAATAATCCAATTAGCGAACAGATAATGTGTAATTACTTTGTTTACGATGTACTAATTTATATTTGAAGACTGAACACACCTCAGACTAGAAAGGAAATTCATCATCTCCTGGTTCGTCGTCGGTTATCTCTTCTTCCGATGGACGGCTGCCGAGCATGATCATCTCGTTAGCTACTACTTCAACCGATGTATGGCGCGTTCCCTGGGCATCTTCCCAATTACGGGTTTGTAAACGCCCCTCGATATAGACTTGGCGGCCCTTGACTAGATATTGATTACAAATCTCAGCCAGCTTGCCCCAAGCGACGATGTTGAACCACTCCGTCTCAGTTTGATTTTCACCATCTTTTGTTGTCCAACTACGGTTGGTCGCAACACTAAAATTCGTCACAGGCCGACCAGATGGAGTGTAGCGCATTTCGGGATCGCGTCCAAGGTTGCCGATAACCATGACCTTATTCAAACTTCGGCTCATGTCAGCCTCCTAATTAATTTACGAGTTAACAGATGTGATCATGAAACGCATTACGGATTCCAAGAACCTCAAATTGCGTTCCAAATCGACGACGAATGTTGGGGCGATTGTAATGTAGAAAAAGAAATACTGCCCATTTTTCTGCTTTTGAATTGGGTAAGCCAGTTTTCGTTTTCCCCAGCGATCAATCTTGTCGATTGATCCGTCTGCTTCTGTAATCCAACTTTTGATTCGTTCGATAATATCGTTAGTAGCAGTTTTATCCAAATCAGGGTGGATGATGAAAGCTAGTTCATATTCGCGCATTTTTATACCTCCTTTCCATGGGATTCGCCCCTGACAACGCGACTACGTCAGGAGCGGAAAGCTGGGCAAGGATAACATAAAAGGTATGTTTTGGAAAGGGGAATTATGGAAACGTAAAGGAGATTGCGCCCTTGACAGACATTCTCTCTATCCGTATAATCCATCCGCTTGTCTACTAACAACCGTAAAGCTGAAATGAGTATATATAGGAGCAAGATCATGGCTCTTCCCAAACAAAGAACTGCCAAATCACGACGTGACCGCCGCCGTTCGCATCACGCCCTCAAGGCAAAGAACTTGGTGCAATGCAACAACTGTGGCGAAATGCGATTACCTCATCGTGTCTGTCCCACTTGTGGTTACTACAAAGGGCGCGAAGTTATTATCGTCGAAGAGTAATCAACAAAATGAGCCGTGACTTTCACGGCTCATCTGTGTTAATAATACTGTAGCACAATTTTTGCCGGGCTGTTGCCCGGTTTTTATGTTATTTTCTCCTCACCTCATATGGTAAGCGTTCACTCTTTATCCCCCTCAATCCCCCCGCCACGGGGGGAAGCTGAGAAATTCTCCCCTGCCACGGTGGGGAAAAAAGCTGAGAAATTCACCCCTGCCACGGGGCAGCTGGAGGGGAGGGAATATTTGCACTCAATGAGTAGAAGCAAGCAGCTCTTCCCGCTTTGACCGGCAGCCAGGATTCGGAAAAGGAAACCCACATTTTATGCAAATCACACGCACCGCTCTCCTCTTCCCTGGCCAGGGATCGCAAAAGGTCGGCATGGGAAAAACACTGTCTGATACCTATAAAGTCGCGCATGATACCTTCGCCGAAGCCGATGAAATACTTAGACGGGAAATCTCGACACTGGCCTGGGAAGGCCCCAAAACTGCGCTCAACGACACAACCAACACTCAACCGGCGTTACTTGTTCATTCAGTGGCTGCATGGCGCGTTTTGCGAAAACTTCGCCCTAACTTTTTACCAGTTTATACAGCCGGTCACTCAATGGGAGAAATTAGCGCATTGGTCGCCTCGGAAACGTTGTCTTTTTCCGAAGCCCTCAATTTAGCACAGCGGCGCGGCGAATTGATGAAAGAGGCCGGAGTGACCTCGCCCGGCGGCATGGCAGCCATCCTCGGGTTGGACTTCAATACACTGGAACAAATCTGTGCCCAAGCCAGCACGGCCAACGATATTGTCCAAGTCGCTAATGACAATTGTCCCGGGCAAGTAGTTATCTCCGGGGAGAAAGCCGTTCTTGATCGGGCTATGGCCGCGGCGCAAGATGCAGGCGCAAGGCGGGTGATTCCGCTTGCCGTCAGTATTGCCGCTCATTCCCCACTGATGATACCCGCGCAGCATGGTTTCAACCAAGCAGTCGCGGCAGCACCCATCGTCGAAGCATCCATCCCCATCATTGGCAACGTCAGCGCAGAGCCACTAACAACCCCCGCAGAGATTCGCTCTGACCTGCAAGCGCAACTCACCAAGTGCGTTCGCTGGACAGAGTCGATCCAATTAATGCGCTCCCGAGGCGTCGACACTTTCATCGAATTGGGCAGCGGAAATGTGCTTTCAGGGCTGGTGAGACGGATCGACCGAAAGGCCACCCGCATCTCGTTAGGAAAGCCGGAAGATTTTGAAATTTTAATCACTGCCAGCTGACCACAAACACCATACATTATCGTTAGTGCGGTATAATTAACGAGCTTAAAGGAGTAATCATGTCAACTACCAAGCTGCCATTCGAAGAGCGCGTCGCTATCATCACCGGCGGATCGCGCGGAATTGGAAAAGCCATCGCCCAAACGCTTGCCGAGAGAGGCGCAAGCGTAATCATCGCCAGTCGAGGCATCAAACAAGCCCAATCCACTGCCCAGGAAATCGAAGCTGGTAGCGGTCGAAAAACCGCCGCCTATCAAATTGATGTTTCTGATTTCGATCAGGCAAAGAACATGGCAAAGCAGGTCAAAAGCGAATTTGGCCGCATCGACATCTTGATCAACAATGCCGGTATCACCCGCGACAATATCATCATGCGTTTACAAGAAGCCGATTGGGACGATGTCATCGATATTAATCTAAAGGGGACATTCAATTGCTCCAAAACCGTGATCCGCACGATGATGAGGCAGCGATACGGGCGCATTGTCAATATATCATCGGTGTCGGGGCAAGTGGGGCAAATTGGGCAGACTAACTACTCAGCATCAAAAGCAGGCATGATCGGCCTGACAAAAGCACTTGCCCGCGAGGTGGCATCACGCCACATCACCGTCAACGCAGTCGCACCGGGTTTCATCCCCACCGCCCTGACAGATGATCTTCCGGATGAACTGACAGAACACATCATCAGAATCACCCCAATGGGACGCATGGGGACTCCAAAAGAAGTAGCCTACGCCGTGGCCTTCCTGGCGTCCGATGATGCCTCTTACATCACCGGACAAGTGCTGGGAGTTGATGGCGGTATGGTAATGATGTAGTAAAATATATTATCAAATCAATAAAATAAATCGGGAATACAAAAAAACAATGACTGACTCAACTCGCCCCCCCGGCAAAACTACCGTTGCAACAAGTGTCCTGCTAAACATTACGCGCTTGACCACCTTGCAAGTGCAGGGTGTCAGCCGTATGTACCAAGTCCCTGGCGGTGTCAACCGCATCTTCCATAAAGGTGATTACGGGGAAGGGGTACGCATCAAAATCGAAGCTGACTGCGTCTATGCAGACATTCATGTCGTCCTGAACAATGACGTCAACATTCGTGAAGTCAGCCGCAATATTCAGCACGAAGTAAAACGCTCCTTCTCCAAGATGGTTGGCATGGAAGTGGGACACATAAACATTCACATTGAGGACATAGATTACCCCACAAGCAAGAAGCCGCTTCAGGCTAACAGCGAATGAAAGCACGCACCAGGGCACGAGGCATAGCGCTGCAAATTCTTTATGAAGTCGACACTGCTGATCATCCACTTGGTTCAACCATCAAATACCGGCTGGATGACGCAAAACCAGAAGATCGATTGGTCGATTTCGTGATACAACTCGTTCGAGGTGTTTGGACGACGAGAGAACACTTGGATCAATTCATCGCCGAACATGCCCCCGAATGGCCCCTTGATCAGGTTGCTATCATTGATCGAAACATTATCCGCATTGCCTTGTGGGAATTTGCTGTCAACGGGGAAACGCCTGTCAAAGTAGCCATCAATGAAGCTGTTGAATTATCTAAAACCTATGGCTCAGACAGCAGCTCTCGATTCGTCAATGGTGTCTTAGGTAGTCTGGCTTCACGTAAATATGAGATCAGTCAGGCCTTCAACAACCCCCAAATTTCACAAACCGAACAAGAATAAAGGCTCCGGCATAATGAGATGTATGCACGTGGGGATACCTGCCTGAGAACGCGACGGGAATGGAATCCCGCCCTACTTCCCCTGCACTGCTCATAATTTTCCATTTTATCTACAATAATCCTTTCTAACTATGGACATTCTCGGCATTGGACCACTTGAACTACTTTTTATTCTCATCATCGCCCTTATAATCTTTGGCCCCGATGATTTAGGAAAAATGGGGAAAAGCATAGGCCGTTTCCTGCGTGATATCGTCACATCCCAAGAGTGGAAGACTGTTCAACAAGCATCCAAGCAAATACGCACGTTGCCCAACCGTCTAATGCGCGAGGCTGAACTGGAAGACATCAACCAAGAAATACTTGGTACCTCCCCGAAGAGAAAACTCACCTCCCGAAACAGCAAAGACAAGCCAATTATAGATGCGTGGACAACACCGCCCCCTATCACATCCTCGCATCCACCAGAAACGCCCATCATCCCCCCGGAAAACTAAACCATGAGTCATTTCTTGCAGCGTGTTTGGCGCATCATCACGGCGCCATTTCGATGCTTAGCTCAGCTCTTTGGCAAAATAGGCTCCTTTTTTACGGACGAGCCGGAAGATACTCCCATACCAGCCGTATTCGCCAAAGCTGTAAAACAACCTTCAGATATTCTGGAACACCTGAATGACTTACGTAAAAATCTATTTCGCGCCATCATCGTTTTGGTCGTGACCACGGCCTTATCGTTTATTTTTATTCAAGACCTATTAACATGGTTGACTCAACCCATTGGGGGCATTGAATCTCTCCAGGCCATCGAAGTAACCGAACCATTGGGGGTAGCCATGCGGGTAGCACTTCTGGCTGGATTTGCTGTTGCGCTCCCATACATCATTCTCGAATTATGGATGTTTGCTGCCCCGGGGCTTAGGAGACGCGCCCGCCTTTGGGGCTTGGTTGCCATACCCCTGGCTACACTTTTTTTTGTGGGAGGCATGGCGTTTGCATACTACGTAATGATGCCCGCAGCCCTGCCATTTTTACTTAACATCCTTGGGATCAAAACCGCCGTGCGTCCGGCCTCCTACGTCCGCTTTGCCACCAGCCTGATGTTTTGGATAGGCATAGCCTTTCAATTCCCTTTGATAATCTTTGCCCTCGCCGGGATAGGATTGATCCGGGCAAAAACGCTGGCTAAACAATGGCGTATCGCCGTGGTGATCATCGCTGTGATGGCAGCCGCCATCACCCCAACCATCGATCCTGTCAACATGGGGCTGGTGATGGGGCCTATGATCCTACTCTACTTCCTGAGCATCGGCCTGGCATATCTGGCGCAGGGAAAACGCGACAAAAAAACCTGATCAGCGCACGATGACCGAAGAACAAAATGCCACCTCACTTAATCGGCGGGTGCTTTTCGGCGATGTGACATTCCTCCCTACCATGAAGGCGATTGCTTCGACGGTGAGGCAGCCCTGCAATGACAAAAAGTATGAACTTATTTCTGAACCATCCCGAGAAATACAGTAAAACACACTAATATCTTTTTTATTCTCGCGACCGGGGTTTCAAATGAATTACACTATTTTACAGATTGACCATACATCAAAATATTTTGAGCAAGTTATCCAATTAGGCGAAGCCAATAAAAAAACACTGGGTTTTTTCCCACGAGGTGCATTTGAATATCATGCAATAAAAAAGCAAATCATTGTTGCTGTTGACGACGAATCTGACACTCTGTTGGGATACCTTCTTTATGGTTTATCGCGAAGAAAGATGTTAGCGTCTATCGTACATCTGTGCATAGATGAAAACCAAAGGGGCAGAGGTATAACACGAGCATTATTTTCTGAGCTAAAAGAACAAACAAAACAAGGATATAAAGCTATTCGAGTTCATTGTCGTACTGACTATGATGCTAATAGTCTCTGGCCAAAATTAGGATTTCAAGCTATTAGAGAAATACCTGGAAGAAGTAAAGATGGAACAACAACTCTTAGGGTTTGGATGTTTGATTATGGTCACCCAACATTATTCTCTTATGCGAAAAATCAAAGTTCAAAAGTGAAAGTGGCCATTGACGCAAATGTGTTTTTCCAATTACAGCATCCTCAAGTAGAAGGGCACGAAGAGTCCCTAACTCTTCTAGAGCCTTGGCTTGACATTGATCTTTATTTGACACCAGAAAT
>JAYELX010000219.1:0-17084 GCA_034717875.1 Chloroflexota bacterium
TTTGACCAGCAATTCCCGTTTTGACTAAAACCAGACTTCGGAAGTCTTCGGATGCCTTTTTGTTAGCGAAATATGTCGTTCGAGACTTCCGAAGTCTTGCCTCTTCTTCATAATATCGGGAATTGCTTACGTTTGACTTTTGCAAGAGGTCTATTGATATGGACTCGCAGGGAAATCTTGCCTCTCACCTATGAGTAAAACATAGCCACGCACTGTCGAATCTGATGTTGGGAATTTCGGAACCGTCAGCCTAAAATCTTCCCTATCATCTTTGCCACAGCAACATAAACCGGGGACTCGTCCCCCAGCTCCACCAACGGGCGGCCGCTGAATTCGAACTCGGTTAAAGCCACATTAGCCGGAATCACGCCCAAGAGGGGAATATCCATATCATCAATGCGCTCCTGCAATGGGGGCGGCATATCCCCCGGAAGACGATTCATAATCAGGTAAGCATTATCCACATTGATATCCAGTTCGTTCCGCAGGGCTGCGATGCGTTCGGCGGCCACAATCCCGCGCCGAGTCGGGTCGCTGACAATCAGCAAATGTTCCACATCACGGGTCGTGCGGCGGCTGAGATGCTCCATCCCGGCCTCATTATCGATAACCACATAACGATAACTCCCGCCGACACTATCGACTACCCCGCGCAAAAGATGATTGACGGCGCAATAACAACCCTGCCCCTCCCCGCGTCCCATAGCAATCAAATCAAACCGCTCGCCCTCAGAGAGCGAAGAGCGCACCTCGAAATCCAGATAATCGCGCTTACTCATCCCGCCGCGCAACGTCCCCCTGGCTGCACCCATCTGCTCCATCGATTTTTGCACCTCATCCAGCATACCCTCTCGAATATCCCCCACCGTCCACTCCAAATCCAATCCCAGCACCATGTTCAAATTGCTGCTGGGGTCGGCATCAATTCCCAAAATTGGGCCGGTTTTATTTTGCGCCAAATATTTGATCACCATCCCTGCGATAGTCGTTTTCCCAACTCCGCCTTTTCCAGCCAATGCAATTGTCGTCGTCATACCTTAATCTCCAATCTTGGATACTAAATTTTTTGCCATTTTCTCTGACGAATCTCTCAGGGGTGGGACATGATCGAAAACCGGAACACCCAGCCGATCCGCTTCCTGCACACTCATATCCGCGGGCAGGAAACCCAGAACCGGTATTCCAGAGGATTCTGTTTCAAGGAACGCAGCCTCGGCCTGATTGCGAATCTTGTTCCCGACGAGCCAAAGACAGTCCAATCCAATATCATTAGCTAATTTCTTGATCTGGCGCGCAGTGCCGAGGCTGCGGCGAGTCGGCTCGACGACAATAATCATGGCATCGACAAAATCGACCGTAGCGCGCCCCAAATGCTCGACCCCGGCGTACATATCCAAAATAAGCACATCATCTTTGCGAAAAAGCAGATGCGTGAACAGCGTTTTCAGCATGGCGCTCTCGGGGCAGATGCAACCCGAACCGCCCAAATCGACTGATCCCATTTCGAGCAGACGCACGCCGCGATGAGACACGCTAAAGCGTTCGGGGATGTCGTCCACACGCGGGTTGATGGTAAAGAATCCGCCGCTGGCGCCTGGTTTTGCGCCGGTGCGTTCTTCGATAAGCTGATCCATTTCGGCGATTGGTTTCAACTGATTCATTTTCTCATCAGGGAAGCCCAAGGCCCCAGCCAAACAAGGGGCCGGGTCGGCATCTACGGCCAACACATCCCGGCCCGCATCGGCGTAAACCTGGGCCAACAACGCCGATAACGTAGTTTTGCCCACGCCTCCTTTACCACTGATTGCTAATTTCATTGTATCTCCTTTAGTTAGAGATGGTGGTAAAAAGGTAAGTGATAAATATTTTTACATGAGGTGACAGTCATCTGTGTTCATCACTTACTATATATCCACCACCCAGTTAGATTGATGCTATTGGTAATACCTCATGAAACCTTTGCTCAAATTCTATTTTAGTATGCGTTTCATTATAAAACGGCATTCCAACGAGGCGGTATTCTCTATTTTGCGCAATAACTCGAACTTTCGCTTCTTGCTCAATTTCACCTAGAAAGGCCTCTTTCCATCCATCTGTTTTAAGCAAGTGATCACCTTTTGGCTCTATAAATAACTGATGTATGACAGACTTGCCTGATTCCTTTTCTGTCGCAAAAAACACGAAATCAGGTTCTAGCGCGGCCCCATCTGAGAAACAGTATATTTTGAAAAGGCGTTCGTTGCGGATCAGATAAATATCCTGATAGCGTTCTTGTAATCTGTCCATCGCGCTGTGAACGAATTTGACAAAGTGCTTTTCTTCGGACGTGCCATAATTTTCATCGTAAACGTACCAGGCTTTATCTCTCAAATCGAGTTGCAATAAAACATAGGTCGTTTCGCTCATACCAATTCCGCGTTGTTTATCACTGCCTTCGTTGACGGATATTTGCAAAGTTTTGTCTTTCAAAGTGTATCGAATGGCGATTGGATCAAAATCCTTTGTGCCAATAAAATCTGACGTGCCCGCTTTAATTTCCCGGCTGATTTTTTGCAGAATGGCAATTGCAATGTCTAATTTATCATCAGAAGTTAGATCGTCTAATTGTGTCTGCGTACCATGAATTTCAACCAGCACGGTATTGAGATAATCATCCGACGTGATAAATTCGGTGATCGATTTTAGATGGGGAACAAATCTTTTGAGATGGCTGAAACGATAGAAGTCCAATTTATTGAGGGCTTTGCGGATAATGGCAGTTCCAAATTCAACCAAAGATACAGTTTGGCTGACAGTTTCCCTCATGATACCTTGTTGCTCTTCTAGCAGGGCCGATTCCAACGCTTGCCCAGTAGCAAGGCGATAAGTATAAAGCCCATTGATAGAGAAATTATTCAGCCCGAAAACATCCTCGCGTGGGTTGTGAATGCGCTTGTTGACGAAGATAAGACCATTTTTCCAGTAATCAGTTTGCTTGAAGCTCTCTTTGACACGCAACTTTATTTTCTTTGTGCGTGGCGGGACGATTCCCGTATCTACTAAGGCTTTATGCAATTCTGAGATATAGCGTGGGTTATGGGCACTGTGATAATACAATTCTTCCAGTACACGCAATTCATTGTCTAAATCGTAGTCGAATTTACGCTGGTCTAGTACTTGACTTTCATCCAGACGGAAGGGGAAATAGCGCGCCCCACGCCCGATAAGCTGGGCCTCAGAAACTGTAGTCCTGCCGGGGATGCCACGTTTAGCGTCGCGGGTGTCATATAAGCGCACAATGTCAAACAGGTTGAGAACATCCCAGCCTTCGTTAAGTTTATTAACGGCAAAAATGATGCGAATTTGATTGTCATGGTCCTCTAGAGAATTAACTAAAATTTGCTTTTCTTCGCTTTCCGCCTTTGAGTTTACTATCAAGCTGCGTTTAACATTAAACTCTTCTCGCAATTCAGCTGCTAGATTTTCAAGTGTAATATCGTTTGCTTTAAAATAGGCAAACGATTCTTGTAAGATGTCAGAACTAGCAGAAGTTTTTAGCTTTTTTAAGTCAGAGGCTTGCAATGCGTCTATAAAAATGCGGAATTCTTCTTCATGTTTTTCGGATTCTCGAATTATCCTGGATTTCATTAACACAACCGGCTTTAAGAGGATGCCGTGCTTTTCGGCTACTTTGCGGCGATATTGGCTGATAACTATGGCTTGCAAAGCGCGTTTTAATGATGGTAAGTCAGCTTGCAGAACTTTAACTTCTTTGGAGTAACCGTCCTCGCGGTAGTTTTTGAGTGGATATTGATAGAGGATTTTATCTTCGTATTTCTGGCGGATAGCCTCGTTATCAAGCTCAATGGTTGCCGTGTATTCCAGTAAGATATTACCGGGACGAGCGTTAAAAATTCGATTGACAGTGGCTTCCCAAGAATGGGTTTCTCTTTTATCTGTTTTAGTTAATCTGCTAGGAGTTTTTGTTAATGTATTAATATGATGAGCTTCATCAGAAATTAAAACAATATCTTGATCCCCAAAATCTTCATAGGTTATGCTATTCTCACGCGGCTCGTTCAAATGAATGTGCAGCCCCTGAATAGTGGTGAATAAGATGCGTATATCTTCGTCAAAGGCGGCCTGAAAATTATCAACCGCGCGAATATGAACTTCGCTCGCCCCAAATTTTAGCCGGTCAGCAAAGAGATATTTAGATGAGAGAGCGTTGAGAAAATTCTCGCGCGTTTTTTCTATGATATTGGTGCTGTTAACGAAAAAAATGAAATTGCGATAGCCTTGTTCGTACAGGTACAGAATAGCAGCCGCCATAATAAGCGTTTTGCCACTGCCAGTTGCCATATGAAATAGCAGTTGGGCGGGTTCGGCGCGTTTGGGGTAGCCATTAAGATAATAGAACAGACGTGCCAAAGCTTTTTTCTGATAGGGACGTAGGGGTAAAGCAGGGTTTAAGTTGTCGGTAACATACTCAGGAATTTCTTCTGGAAGATAACCTAAATCCCAAACTGTATCAAGCGCGTCTCGAAGTATTTGTGTCATGGAATTTATATGTCTCAGGCCGCTACAGGTTGCAGGCGATACACGCTCCCACGCTGAGAAGCTCTTTGAATATCTTCCTTCTGCAATGCCTGACGGACATCATCCAATTTAGCCGCGTCTTTAACAGATAAATAGGGTGACCAGTCGTCATCTGTATAAATTAACTCTACTTCTACCTTAGCCGCGTAATTTCCTGCGTTGACTAATTTTAGCATTCGTCGTTTTGTCATTTTTCTCCTTACATACTTTGTCATTGCGAGGGAGCGCAGCGACCGAAGCAATCTCCCACTTCGACGTAGGGGATTGCTTCGTCGCCAAAAAACGGCTCCTCGCAATGACATTAAAGTTCATAAAACAGTTTGTTCAGGCGTTTGTCTTTTTCACTCACGCCGTAGGTTTCATCGTCCATCTCGCTCAAATTGACGTAAAGCTGATTCTTGTCCAATACTTCCAACAAGAAACATTTTTGGTCTTCTAGGCTGAGGGCGGTAAAATCTTCGGCGTTCTCATCGAATTTGGCAATATCCAAACGATAACTCAGGAAGCCTTTCTCTTGCATTTCAGCCCAGATGGTTTGTAAGGCGGCCTCATCTTGAGCAATTTGAATTTGCTGGATGAAACGCTCGTTCCACTGCATGAGTTCGCAGTAAACGAAACTGCCACCGCCTTGCCAGTCAACATCTTTGGAAATGCCAGATTGATCAAATTTAATTTTATCAAACATTTCCCCTTGTTTTTGTTCTTTACGTCCAATCACATTTTGTAGACGAACAATACTGTCATTATCTCCATAATCTAGTTGTTCAATGCCTATATACTGTCGTCCCATTTTGTGTGCAACTGCGGCAGTAGTACCGCTACCGAGAAAGAAATCTAACACTAATTCGTTTTCATCCGTTGCCATCTTTATTATCCGTTGCAATAATTTTTCAGGTTTTTTCCCAGACAAAAGTTCAACATTACCTTCTTTGGATAAATTCTTTGTCTCACCAGTAAAATCCCAAAATGTGCCTTGCAAGATTTTCTTGGATAGCTTGCCATCTATTATTTCTGAAACATCTCTTAGCCATGCCAATAATCTAAAACTATTGCCTTTGTAAAATTTTTCATATACTACCCCCTTATTTCTTCCTGACTTTGGCACATATTCAACAGAGAAGAAATGTTCATCCCTATCCAATTCTTCGACTTTCTTCATAACCCGAGGTCGAATAGAACTTTGTGGCATTGCTGTTTGGAATATTTTGTTTCCATACTTATTGTATACTTCCCCTTCTGAAAGCCCTTCATCTTTCATAATTTGTCTGATTGATTTTGTAATTGAATTAGGTCGTGCATATATTTTTATTTCATCACCAAAGCCATCTGCAGTTGAGCCAATATATTCTTTGTCACCTTCATGAACTAATACTGTTGTATATTTCCAACTTACTCCATTTTTTCTATAATCCTCAACTATTTTGTCAATCGGAACATAGTTATACACATTTCTAAACGAATTACGAAATGAGTAATCCTTCGCATAAACGTGTATATATTCAATGTTTTTCTTTAATCTTTTGTCTTCTCCGCCACCAGAAGCCCCTGCGATATTTTTCATGTTTACTGCAATGGTATTTATATAATTATTTTCACCCCAAATGCCATCCATTAATACTTTTAAATATGCCTGTTCATTATCATCACATTGTACAAATATTGTTCCATCTTTTCTTAATAATTCCCTTGCTATCGCTAGTCGATTTCTTATAAAAGTAAGCCAAGTGGAGTGGTTAAAATTATCATTATAACCAAAAGAATCACCACCCGTATTATAAGGCGGGTCAATATAAATCAATTTTACCTTTCCGGCAAGGCGTTTTTTAAGTGAATGCAAGGCTAGCAGGTTGTTACCTTTGATAATCAGGTTGTCGGTATCTTTTATTTCGGTTACGGGGTTGTTATTGTGAGGCAGCTTTACAGCCGAAGCAATCTCCACACCGTCAGGGGATTGCTTCGCTTCGCTCGCAATGACAGGGGCGGAGTAGCGTTTAAATCCAGTTAAGGCTTTTGGCTCTAATAATCGGTCAATTTCATCAGGGGCTAAAGTTTCATTCCAAAAAAATTCATTTCGTTTTTGGTCTTCCTTGGTTTGCCCGCCTTCAAGAACGCAATCTTTATAAGGCCATGCCAAGACCACATCGCGGTTTTCGCTCAAATAATGCCCGTTTACGGTCAGACCAATTTTATTCTTAAAGCTGGTGTAGGAATCGGGTAAAAAGGCTTTGTTGTTGACGAAACGGATGAATTTATCTTTATCAAAAATCATCACGCCGTCCACATCTACAAAAAAGTGCTTTTTAAGGCTATTGTGAGTGAGCAATAATTTTAGTAAATCGGGGTCAAGTTTCAGCCCTAACTCAACAACTTGATTTTTGAGTAACTGCTTATTTGCCCATAAACGCTCATCTTGTTTTAAAAGTTCAATGAGTTGGTCGTATAAATTATTCATTATCTGCCCCGAGGAAATTTCATAAATGGCGATAGATTGGAAAATGGTAGTTCGATTACACAGGTAGTATTCACTTTGCCAGCGTTTACTTCTTTGACTCTTCTTCATCCAATGCTTTAATCAGCCGCCGCGTCAGTTGGCCTCCCAAAATGGCGCAACCGTCGGTAGAAAGATAATCTCCGGCCGCGGCATCGAAAAGCACTCGATAGGATGATGGAAAATCCTCATCGCCAACCCAGCAGGCTACCATCAAAGCAACCCGGGGCAAAATCTGATACGAATAGGACCTGCTAGCAAAGAATTCACCGCGTCCGCCCGCTCGCTCAGCTGCCTGAGAAAAAGATTCCACACGATCGCCAAAAGAGTGAAATAATTTTTGGCTCGTGTATCCTCGAAATGCTTGGGCATAAAAGGAGCCATTGGGCAACTCGGTGAAGGAAATCCATTTTCCACTCTGGGGAGTGCCCTTGGCGATATGAAAATAGTACACCAGCAAAGCCTGGTCAAAGGGGTTCAAAACATCTTCTGTGCGGGCGTCCCGGGCTTCGAAATCCGGAAAGCCGAGAATCACGTCACGATTCCACAGAGCCAGCTTGAATTCCCCGTCCGAATCTCCCTGAGGGGTGTAGATTACTCCGCTTCGGGTAGCTAGCGCGTGGGGGTCTTCACTGCGCAGCATAACGCGAAGCTCATCTGCCCGCTCCTCGAGTGGACTGGGACTATCTCTAAACATGCAATTATTTTTATTCATTTCAACGCCTCGCTGTATCATCTTAATATTTGGGGGTGTGTGGGGTGGTTTGTAACTACTCGTCCGTAGCATGTAGGTATAGAAACCTGCCCTACTCTTGCTCCCCGTTTTATTGAGATCATACGCCTCGCTAAAAACATACAGAGAACCGTCGTATAAACGCAGCGGTTCTCTGTATTATATCAATATTGATGACGGAATGTGGTTTAATCTTCTGGCGGAGCGGGGATGAAGCCTTCTTTTTTCATCATTTCGGTCAAATCGCGAGAGCGGCCAATGACTTCTTTAGCATGCTCATAGAGTTCATCGTAGCTCTTTGTGAGGGTGGCAACGCCTTGTTCCTGGGCCTTCATACCCACTGCGGCAGCCTCTCTGGGGAAGACATCCCAATCATCCATTGTGGGGAGCAGGTGTTCGTCATCAAGCTTATCGCCGATTTGATTGGCCAGAGCCTCGGCAGCGGCAAAGCACATCTCATCGGTGATGGTGGTGGCGCGTACGTCTAGCGTGCCGCGGAAAATGCCAGGGAAGCCTAGGGAATTATTAACCTGGTTGGGGAAATCAGAACGACCGGTGGAAACTATGCGCGCTCCAGCTTCTTTTGCCTCCCAGGGCCAAATCTCAGGAATGGGGTTAGCACAGGAGAAAATGATGCCATCAGAGTTCATTTTCTCGATCCACTCTGGCTTAATCGTGCCAGGGCCAGGTGCCGAAAGAGCAATAACAACGTCTACACCTTCCAACGCATCGGCAATACTGCCTTGGCGCCCTTCTTTGTTGGTTATATTGCAGCGGTTCCATTTCTGAGAATATTGCTCTTTCTTGGCTTCGAGGTCCTCACGGTGCAATCCAAGTATGCCTTTGCTATCTACCATGAAGCATTTGGCCGGGACCACACCCCATGAAAAGATCAAACGAGATATAGCAATATTAGATGCACCAGAGCCAATGAAGGCAATGCTGATGTCTTCTTTGGCTTTGCCCACCAATTTGAGAGCGTTCATCAAGCCAGCCAGGGTAACGGTTGCAGTGCCCTGTTGGTCGTCGTGCCAAACAGGGATTTCGCATTTTTCGCGCAACTCATCAAGAATACGGAAGCATTTCGGTTGAGAGATATCTTCAAGATTGATACCACCAAATGACGGCTGGAGCATCAATACTGTTTCGATGATCTTGTCTGGGTCTTTAGTGTCCAGCATAATAGGGACAGCATCAACCCCGCCGAGGTACTTGAACAACAAAGCTTTACCTTCCATGACTGGTAAACCTGCTTCGGGGCCAATATCTCCCAGGCCCAAAACGCGGGTCCCATCGCTGACTACAGCAATGGTATTTGCTTTGCTGGTGTGCTGATAAATCATCTCGGGATTAGCTTCAATATCGCGGCAAGGGGCAGCGACTCCGGGTGTGTACCAGATAGCAAAGTCGTTAATATCGCGCACAGTACACTTTAGGGTAGTTTCCATCTTGCCTTTATAAAAAGGGTGTAATTTCAATGCGTCGGCTGCTGGTTCTTTTGCCTTGGCCAGAAGTGCATCGATATCTATTGGGGTTTGTTTTGACATAATATGGAACCTCCGTTTGTTATAAGTAGTAATTAGTGGGTTGACAATCATCTACGAAGATCGATTGAATTCGACTCTGCTTTGCGAAACCGACCTAAGTTGGTTTCGTATACCAGCAGCGAATTTTTTTGTGCGCTTCTGGCTCATTCAGAAGCGCGTTGCACTTGTCTAGCTGATTAACCAGACGGCGTGAAAACCGTCTACTGTTCCAGATACGAATCTGCGTAGATAACTTCGTTGAGCAAAATTTGAGCCGTCTTGAAGATTGCGGCCTGCTCAGGGTCATCCATATCAACGTCATCTTTGGTTAGTTTGTCCATAGCTTCTACTTTGTCGTGAAGTTTCAAGTACAAACGCCCAACAGCGGTGCTGTCATCCCGTTCTTCGACAATACGAATGACTTCGTTTTGTTTCTCATCCAAGGGGTCAGCGATCATCATTTCCAGGCCAGCGCCCATAAGCATAACACAATAAACTCGGTTTATGAGCGGTCTATTCTTTTCCGGAACAGCATTAGAAACGTTAGAGAGGCCAACGGAAATAGATGGGGGTGGATCGCCAGCAAATTTAAGCGTTCGGACGGCCTCGATTAGCTCCGGGACATAATCCTGAGTACCGGAAACCGTCAACACCAAGGGGTCAATGATCAAGTCGGGGATAGCCAGACCCACTTCCATGGCCCGAGGAATAAGATATTCCAAAGCTAAACCCACACGTGCGTCAGCCTCGATGGGAATACCACTTTTTTCCAATGTGAGGGCAACCAAACGGGCATCATATTTTTTTGCCATCAGAGGAACTTTCTCAAGGCGTTCAGCCTCACAAGAAGCGGAGTTAATAATTGGTTGCGCTTTAGTTATCACCTTAAGGGCAGCTTCGATACCCAAAAGATTAGTGCTATCAATAACTAAGGGAACATCTACTACTTCTTGAACATTTTTGGTAACCCACGGAAAGATTTCTTCCCAGACATGTTTCTGTCGGCCCAAGTTAAGATCAACCGCTCGAGCTCCAGCCTCCACCTGTTGGATTGCTGATTTTTTGAAAAATTCAGCATCCTTTTCTTTCAGGGCTTTTTTTACTTTCGGGGAAATAATATGGATATTTTCTCCAATGATATACATGAATTTGTCTCCTTAAGATCTTAGTAACGGACAGGGGTAAAAACGATCAACTATTCAAAGCTTTGTCTACAGCAGGAAACAAAGCCAAATTTGTGTGAGGTAAAAACATAGCAGAGGTAAAGGCATCAAAGAAACGATTATCTGCCGACAGCTCAATATAAGTCATTTTACCAGCAATATCAGCAATGCGGTCGCGATTACTTCGATCTAATAAAGCCAGGTAAGAACCTTTGAGAGATGTGTTGCCCAGGAATTGAAACCGCTCCCAGGGCATATCCGGCAGCAAACCAATTTGGATTGCTTTTTCTACGTTGATGAATTTTCCAAATCCGCCGCCGATTAATACTTGTTCCGCTATTTCCAGCGGGACTCCTACACTATCAGCCAAAACCGTGAATCCTGCGAAAATGGCTGCTTTTGCGCGGATCAGGTTATCTACATCGACATCAGTAATGACAATGTCTTTGCCAATGTCTGTTTCATCAGCCCAAGCAATCACGTATTCGCCGCCATATGAACCATTGCGGGTACGGGGTGTTTCAAGGGTGTGATCTATGTCGCCGCCTTTATTAACCACACCGGTCATCAGCATTTCGGCCAAAAGGGAAATTAGGGCACTGCCACATAAACCTTTGGGTTTAACGTCTCCGATTACGCGATAAGATGGTTCCAAAGTTTTTTCATTGATCCACACTTCGTCAATGGCTCCAGCTGTGGCACGCATACCGTACAAAACACCGGCGCCTTCGAAAGCTGGCCCAGCCGAACAGGCACAAGTTACCAGCCAATCCTTAGAACCAAGCACCATTTCGCCATTGGTTCCCACGTCCAAGAATAAAGTCACCTTGTCGGTGTCATCCACTCCGGAAGATAAAACTCCCGCAGTGATATCTGCCCCGACGTAACTTGCCACACCAGGCAAACAGTCCACGATCCCGCCAGGATGGGTGTTAAAACCAACTTCTGCTGCGCTAAGGGTTGGAATATGATTAACCGCGGTTATAAATGGCGTCAAGCGAATGCCAGAAGCAGGAATTTTCAGCAGCAAGTGGATCATGGTGCTGTTGCCAGAGACGACGGTCTTATACACTTGAGACGGTTTCATTCTAGCGCGGCGGCATGCTTTGGCAATGAGTTCATTGATCGTTTTAACTACCAATTCACGCAGTTTCTCGTCTCCATCCTCTTTGGTGGAATAAATTATTCGCGATATTACATCTTCGCCCCGGGCTATTTGTTGATTGTATTCTGCTGTTTGAGCTTTTGCCTCACCGGTCAGCAAGTTTACCAGCATGACTTTAACGGTCGTTGTGCCAATATCTACTGCCGCACCCCAGAGCGGTTCTTCATCAGATGTAATGCCTGGAAGCAGGTCGATGACTTGAGCCATGCAGTTTGAACACTTTCCATCCGGCAAGTTAATGATTGCGGTTACCTTCCACTCACCATCTCGAAGAATACTTGGGAGTTTTCGCAGCGTGGGTAAAGATACCTGAAAATCAGCAAGGCCGGTTTCCTGGCGTAGAGCAGTTTTTAGGCGGCTCCAATCGCTGGTTTGATCATCCATACTTGGGGGTGTCAGCATTAGGGGAACACGCTGTATGGTTTGGTCTTCATGGTAGTTATAACCGGGTGGAACTGTTACTTCAGCCGCTATTTGGCCTGTTGCCAAATGTTCTTGGATTATATCTTGGGGCGGGACAACGACGGTGACATCCCCTTCGACGACTGTTTGACACGCCAGAGCGAACCCTTGCTCCACGTCTTCTGAGGTCAGGCGCATTGTACTTCTGCGCCGCACCTTTCCATCAGTGACCTGAACCGCACATTGCCCACAACGCCCTTGGCCGCCACAGGGTTGACTAATCTCAATCCCTGCTTTTTGAGCCGCGTCTGTGAGCAGGGTTCCACTGGGGACTTCGACGGGTTCAAGGGCTATATCAAATTTTACAGTGTAAGTAGTGGCCATAGTATGTGGTATTGGTTGATATATCGGAGATTGGTATGTTGGTCTACCAATATACCAGTCTACCAGTCTATCAATCTACAAAACTTCTTTAAGGTAGGAAGTTAAATTAACAGCTTCCTTCGGGCCAACTTTGACTTCCCAACCAGTTAATTCTTCCTCCAGTTCTCCAGACAAAACCGCTACATGGCCGGGAAGAACAATGCGCTTGTTGGTAACTTTGTCAGGAGCGCCAAAACGTTTGGCGTCTTTGGCAATCAACTCAGCGTCGAATTTACCAGCAGCCCAGGCGGTGAGAACACTCATGCCCTCTGAGTCGGTTACTAACAACCAAGCTGGTATCCCCATACTCTCGATTTCGTTGGCAACACTAAAATAAGTAATGCTGAAGTTCGTGGTGACCAAGAAGGGGTCTTCGGGACCGGGGTCGTTAAACTCATAGATGCCCGGTGTAACCTGGATAGGTTCTTGGGGATCGGTGTAGATATTAGCACGCAGCACCAGCAAAGCGTAAGCTGTAGCTTTTTCAAAGTTATCTAAGACGATGAAACTGCCATATTTACCAATTGCCTGCATAGCAAGCGAAACTTCGCGGACAGGGTCGCCTATATCGCCAGGGAAGTTAATGATGGGGAATCCGAACGGACGGAATGTCTCCTGGAGGGCCATTCGCCGAATAGTGGTGTTGGCGGTCAAGGTTCCCAACATGCTGCGTTGGGTGGGGGCGAGAACAAAATCTTCTAGACCCGCGTCTCCTAACTTTTCCACCAAATCCACCATTTCATCTACGTTGTCAGCGGCTACCGATAGTGGGGCACCATACTCTTTAGCTAACTCAGCCATTTCTTCCCAATTTTCGGTTGTAGCATGACACAGCAGCGGGGTATCATCATCAGTGAGTTTCTCAAGACCAGCTTTTAGCTCATCAGCAGAGCCAATCAGAATCAACGGCAACTTTGTGGCTGTGCGGACAGCCTCAACTGCCGCGCCAAAATCTCCGCCATTCGCCTGAACAGCAATGCCGCCCATAGATAAATCTATACCGACATAATCGGCAATATATTCATCGACAGGTTTTACTTTGGCTTTAACGTCATCTGCGGATTGAGTATCATAAATTCGAATGAATAACCCAGGTGGGCTGAAAAACCTCTTTTTGTGGCGGAAAAGGACTACTTCGTTGCCGCCTTTTACTTCGCGTCCGTTCGATTTGATAATGACCGGACGGACGGGGGGAGCAGAAGCTTCGGCCAATTTTGCTCGTGCTTCTTCGCTGACATCGGGGCATAGATCCAAAGAAACTTGCTTAGCAGCCAGCTTCATGGCAAATGCCAAACAGGTAGGAAATCCACACTCCTTACAATTTGTTTTAGGCAATAGTTGATATATCTGTATTCCTGATAGAGCCATATTTTTTCTCCGTATTTTAGGGGCTGAGACTTCCGAAGTCTCTAAGCCGTTAGACTTCGGAAGTCTCCATTCATTTAGTTATTTTCCCATTAAATCTTCGATTGCTTCTTTAGTACGTTTGACGCTTTCGGGATGGCGCAAGACAAGCAAATCGGCGCCAGATTCCACAAGCATGATAGCTGTGGCCGTTTCCCACGCCAGAGCGCGGGTTTCCCAATCGCCCCAAGCTTCAGGGACGCCGTCGCCAACTTTGGATTCTTTGGCTTTCCAACATTCTTCGCCAGGAGTAACCAACATCGGGAGTTGAGTCATTTTGTCACCCTGAAGGGCAGCGATCCGCAAACGTTCCATTACACTGTAGCCATATTCGAAGCCATATCCCAACGCACCAGTAGTGGGATCCATGACGATATTATCCAATGACAGGCCCATATCGCTGATGAGGATGTTGAGCTGTTTCGCCAAGTTGACGTCCATGGCCGTGCGGGCGACTATTAACTGCCCGTCCGCCATAGCGGAGGCTACAATTGTGCGGTAGTTCTTCTCTTCGCACACGCCCAATAATAGGCGTTCACCCTTGAACTTGTTGGAAATTTCTACCAGCAGTTCGTTATCGGGGTCTGGTTGTCCAGGGCCAAAGACTATCAATGGTAAGCCACTAGCTTTTAAGACTTGATCCACAGATTGGACGGCTTGTTCTGAAGTGGTGGGGTTGCCATCAGCGTCATTGAGAGAAAGCTTAAGGTAGAGAACTTCCGCGCCAGCTTTCTCGGCCGCTTCGGCCCACGCTCCGGGGGCATCCATTACATCACCCCAAGCCTCTACCAGTAAATCGGACCAATCATCAGGGCGGCGGTCTGCGATTTCGATGGCGATAACCGGCTTGCGCGGGGTTTTGCCTTCGAAGTGCATATATGGCATAGCCGTTTCGCCACCGATGGTGACTGTGTGCGAACGAGTTCCGCCATCGGCTTCGGTTGCGCCCAGGGTTATTTCCCTAACAGCTCCATCCCAATTTTCTTGAGCAATTTTTATTTTGGATTGATCGTCGAACCAGGCTTTATCGGGTTCTAGCTCTACGACAGGTTTTTCGGGTTCAACAATTTGTGCGGGGGGGGGGGATGGGGGAGCAACCGGAACCGCTGGGGTTGGGAGTTCTCCCAAGCCAAGTCCATCTAGCCCGCCTAGTTCCATCAGGGCAGCAGCCAAAACTCGCCGCAGCACGTTAGACACGCTCTCGGCGGCCTGCGCTCCCACGGCGGAGACATCCACCACTGGTGGCGGAGCAGCTGCCACGGGGGGAGCAGCCTCGGGTTCTGGAGCTGCTTCAGGTTCTGGGGCTGCTTCGGGTTCTGTTTCTTCTTTCGCCGCTTCCTCAATAACTGCTTCCGCTTGAGCAACAACATCTGCCGGTTCTTCTTCAATATCCAGCTCTTTTTCTTCGCGCTGCATGGTGCCCATATCTAAAACGGGGTGGTCTTTGGCTTTTACCCACTCCTGAAGCTCTTCCACGGTGGTGACGCTCTCGCCATCCGCGATGCGGTCTATCAGGTCGGGGATGCCTTCCCGCTCGGCGATCGCTTGGAATTCCATAGTCATAGAATCTTTTAGGTTCTTACTCATCCAAACAATACGCTTGAAGCCGCCATCCGCAGAGATGAACTTGGGGCTGAGCATGTAGTACTTTCCGATGCCCATAACACCCGGTGTTTGAACCCCGCCGCCGGCCATTCCGGCCAGGGTGCTGAATTTCATTCCCATGGGGGTCATGCCGGTATCTTCACGGCTGACCACAATTACGCCTTCTACCTCGGGGATGTACATGATGATAGCCTCGAAACATCCACAGGCCGTCATGGGGTTTTCCATGATCGAGTACATAGAAACTTTATCTACTACTCCGTGTGAGGCCGACTTGGTGTAATCAATGGTGCCTTGCCAATAACCAATTTCCTCGTCATAACATGTACCCAGGTCAATGGGTTGGTTAGGCCCGGTAGGATCAATGCTGAAAGAAGCCTTGCAATCTAGCCAGTTATAGGCTCCACACAAGCCCAAACGTTCGGGGCTGACCACGCAAACATGGTCGGGAGCAAAACTTTGACAGAGTGTACAAGAATAGAAAACTTCTACCGATTTGTCAGTCATATCGGCCAGACGTTTGTTACGGTAGTCGTAGGATTCGCGGGCTTTTTCGAGCCAAACTTCCATTTCTTCTTTTTCGGTATAAATTGTGACTTGGACTTTATCTAGAACCGTTCCATAATCGGCGTGAAGACGAGCGTGGATGATTTTGCCAAAGTGCTCAAGGTCAAAGCCCTTATCGGCAGCGGCTTTAGAGATGCGTATCCAGACGATATCACGCTGTCCAATGTGCTGGATACCAGATGCGCCGTTCACAAAGTCGTGGATTTGACGTTCCAGGACAGGCTCGAAGTCGTCTTCCATTTCACGCCCAGCCACTTGAACGACAATGCCCATGTCCATAGCCTTGCCAACTTCCACATCATCGAAATTGGGGCCAACGACTTCAACTTTGCCGTCTACAATCTTATCCATATCGGTCATGAATAAGTATTCGAAGGAGCGGGAGTATTTTCCACCAAATTCGATACGCATATCCGCTCGTCGAACGACCTCGCCCTCGAAGGCTGAACCGTAAGGAACGGGAACGGGGACATCGGTAATCTTGATTTTTACTCCGCGCACTTCGATGCATTTCTGTACCAGCTTCTCAGAGCGTTCCATATCGTTTGCGCCCTCGATTTCATCAAAAGGCATGGAGACGACATGTTCGTATTGCGTCACACCAGTAGGCAGGATTTGGGGGATGACAGTATCAGCAATCACCGGGAAGCCATAGTTGAGAACTCCTGCCGAGGCAGCGTATTTGAGATCATCCACTTCGCCCAGGGCCAGCGCAAAAGCGAAAACGCGTTCCCGGTTGTAGAGCAAGTTCTCGCGGGCCTGGCCGGCCTTGATACCGCCAAATGTCAGCGCGGCGCGGGTGGCAAAACCCGCTGCGTAGATGGCGCTGATAGAATCGGTGCCAAAGGGGATGATGTAGGTATCGTATCCCATTTCGACTCCCTCTTCGTGGAGTTGGTCGATGATGCTGCGTCCGTTGACGTTACCTGAAAGGAAAACCAGGATATTACGCCGCTGGAGTTCACGCACAATCTTGACAGCTACCTCGTTGGACTTTGCACAGCCGATGACAGCCGCAAAGCCAGGCATA
>JAYELX010000220.1:0-1794 GCA_034717875.1 Chloroflexota bacterium
ATTATCATTGAAAAAGTCACTATTTGCAAGTTATTATTATCACATTATGGCGACGATGCCTGTTTGATTAAGGGATTTTGAGTGATGAGTCAGGAAGGTGACAGTCACTTTCGCTAGATGATAAAATACTTAAATTCGTCTCTTCAGCAACTCAAAGGCACGCACAACGCGACTTGACAAAGTGACTGTCACCTGTGTAATGCAGATTATCAATCAATTCTAAACACTAGCGAATTTTAACAGATTGCCGCACAACACCGGAAATAAATATATTGCACTACCAAATAGTATATCTATAATATATCAGGGTTTTTTGAATCAATCAAGGCTTTTGCTCGCCCACATTATTTACTACACATTGCGTTCCTTTGTCCTTTAGCGTAAAATAGAAATGCAGCAAAATCTCATCAACATCAGTGCTGGAGCCGGTCTTCGCGCAGCATACTCTCAGAGTGCCTGACCGTGTAACTATGTTCACCACCATTTTTCCAGTGACCCGTATTTTCCTGGGTCTGATGTTTTTTGTGGTTGTCCCTTTTGCAACCGAATGAATTCGGTAGCTGACATACAAAACCTGTTCAAACAGGTTCAAAACGATGCTGTTGAACGTGTTTCAACACGTTTTTCTTATCAGCAGATGAATTCATCCATCTGTTTTCGGGGCCACCACAAAATCCGGTAAAATCAGGTATTTTCTAATCCAACGAATCTATTGCAACCACAACAAATGGACATTCGATTTCGTTTACTTGAAAAGAATATGTGGATTAACTATTGGATGCAGATCCTTAGTTTGATGAGGCACGTCTAACCGTCAGGGTAAAACCTGGCGGCTTTTTGTTTAACTTATTTTTCTCTCTATGGAGGCTAATATATGTCTGAACGCAAAAAAATAACTATTCGCACCCTTTTCAACAAAGCAAAAAAGAAAGAGCCAATTTCATGGCTGACGTGTTACGATTACCCCACCGCGTATTTTCAAGATCAAGCTGGGGTGGATATGATCCTGGTCGGTGACAGTTTGGGAATGACCATGTTGGGCTATGATGGCACTTTGCCTGTTACAATGGACGACATGATCCGCCACACTCAGGCAGTTCGGCGGGGAGCACCAAACGTTTTCCTGGTTGGAGATATGCCCTACATGAGCTACCAGCCCAGCATAGAGATAGCCATCCAAAGCGCGGGACGTTTCATGGCTGAGGCATCCTGCGATGCGATCAAACTCGAAGGGGGAGGAGAGATGGCCCACCGCATCGAGGCTATTGCCAATGTTGGTATCCCCGTCGTCGGTCACCTGGGATTAACCCCTCAGAGTGTTGCAGCCCTGGGTGGTTTCCGCGTGCAGGGACGCGGGGCACAGCAGGCCAAGAAAATCATGGATGACGCTAAAGCCCTCGAGGAGGCTGGCGCGTTCGCCATCTTATTTGAAATGGTACCCGAACGGGTATGCAAGATCATCACCGAGCGAGCCGAAGATTGTCTCATCCTGAGCCTGGGATCCGGCCCGCACGCCCATGGGCAATTGTTGATTTATCACGATATGTTTGGCCTATATCCCAACTTTACACCGCGCATGGCTAAAGTTTTCGGCAACGCCGGAGAAATCATCCTCAACGGATTGAAGCAATATAATCAAGAAGTCAAAGAGAAGGTTTTCCCTCAGCCGGAGAATTGGTTCACCATGAAGGATGAAGAATACGAAGATTTGCTGGATTTGCTTGATTAGTCTGATTGGTCGGATGGTCTGATTGGTCGGATGGTCTGGTGGTCTGATTAGTCTGATTGGTCTGA
>JAYELX010000220.1:1894-3363 GCA_034717875.1 Chloroflexota bacterium
CCGACCACTTAGACTACTCTGACCATTTAGACCACCAAGGAGACCCCCATGACCGACCTACGCAAACGATTAGAAATTCCCCCCGCCCGTCTCGACGCTATCAACGATGTTTTGCTCAATCCTAATATGGGTGTGATCAACGATTTTCTCGACGTGGTTGCCAAATACGGCACTCCCGAGCAAATAAACGCCAAAGCGCGTGAAGCCCGCAAGATGGAAAACCTGCTCGCCGCGGTCAAAGCAACCAAGCCTGAATATATCGAAGATTTGGAATGGCTGACCGAACAGCGAGACAATGGAGACTTCATCAGCGTGGCGGATTACCGCCGCAAAGTGCTCGGCGATAAAGCCGACACGATGACATTTGCCGATGATTTCGCCGTCACGTTGGAGATCAGCGCCTGCCAGTTCTTCCCATACCTTATCGAAATTACCAAACGTGCAATTGCAGAGGGATCACTCATGCCGGGCCGCTTCATCCGCGTCCGCAACATGAAAGAGCAGGAGGCCGACGGCGACCTGGCCGCTTTTGCCGTCGCTATGCAGATCGTTGGGGCCAGTTACGTTGAAACCCTCGACACCAAAGGCACTGATGGTTCCAATGTCCACCTCGGCGGGCCAGAGACTATCACCGGCTACTTCGGCGGTGTTGGGCAGCCTAACGAACATGCCATCCAATGGCTCGATGAATTCCTGTACTATTACACTGAATACGGCGTCTACCAGGTGCTAAATGTCAACCCCGGCACCGTGATGCTGAGTTATATGCTTCACCGCATCGGCGTGGACATCGAATTCAAGATTTCGGTTTATATGGGCAACGATAACCCCTACGCGGCTTTGTGGACTCTGCTGGGGGCCAAACTCTTCGCCCGCGATGATGGTACCTCCCCGCTGATTGGCTTCAACTGGGCCAATTCGGTCAACAACGAAACCATGGAGATCACCACCCAATTTCGCAAGGATTGGGGCTTTGAAGACGTCGTGCGCTTCGAGCATCATATTACCGAGACTTACAAAAGCATCGTCATCCAGCCCTACAACCGCCGCGATGAACTGCTCGAAATCGCCGACCATGTTGCCAATATCTCTGCCAAACACGAAGGCGGCGACCCTGAAATCGACTCAGCGCGTGCGCACCCCTCAGACATCCTCAACTACTTCTTGACCAAAGAAGAGATCATCGAGAACGGTTATTGGGACGCCTTACAGCTAAACTTCCTCGATAAATTCGATGCTCTCAACAAGACTGCTTGGGCGTTGACGGAAAAAGGGTTGTCATTTGTGGCCGCGCAGAATTTGCATCGGTAGGGCGGGATTCCATTCCCGCCGCATGCTACTGATGTAATTGCTCAAAAGCTTGTTGGTTTGCAAAAAACAGTTCGTTTGGTCTCTAGTGCGATCGTGGCAGAATAAACACTCGGCTCATAGAATCAACACAATTCGAGGGTAATCACTCCCGCACGGGC
>JAYELX010000221.1:0-3362 GCA_034717875.1 Chloroflexota bacterium
TGCTTTGCATGCCTTGCTTTGCATGCCTTGCTTTGCATGCCTACGGCAACGGCAAAGGCAACGGCAACACTCGACCGGCGCTGAGATATTTTACAAAAAGTGTTACCTTAACCGTGAACCACCCCGAACATTTCTACTTTTGCTTAAAAATCAGTAATCTAACTTTTAAATAAATTGCAAACCTGCGGCCCAAAAACCAGAATTTGCTAAAAAAGCCCCAATTGCTGTATAATTGCGACATCCCCAACAACATAGCGCACACCTCAAAATATGCCCGAACTACCCGAAGTCGAAACCATCTGCAACAAATTCCGACGGGGCACGGATGACACCCCCTCCCTGATCGGAAAACGCGTCATAGCTGCTGAACTCCTGTGGGAGCGCACTTTGGCGGAGCCAAGCCCACCAGAGTTCAAGCGTCGCATTATCGGGCAAAGTATCACCGCCATCGGGAGACGCGGCAAATACCTGCTATTTCATCTGAATGCCGACACCCTGGTGATCCACTTACGCATGAGTGGCGATCTATGGCTCGAAACAGACGCTGCCAATATCGCCCCCCACCATCGTTTGCTGCTCTATTTGGATGATCCGGCCGCAGCATCCGCACAGCCTCACCACCGGCTGGCGTTCAACGACACGCGCAAATTCGGGCGTGTTTGGCTGGTCAACGACCATCAAGCCATGCTCTCCCACCTCGGCCCCGAGCCGCTGAGTGATGAATTCACACCCCAACTCCTCTACGACCGTCTCCAAAGCCGCCGCCGACAGCTCAAGCCCCTCATTTTGGAGCAAAGCTTCATCGCCGGAGTGGGGAATATCTACGCCGATGAGGCCCTGCATCGCGCCAGATTGCATCCCAAAATTCATTCCCACATTTTAAGCTTCGCTCAGGCCGAACGCCTCTGGGAAAGCATCCGTCACGTTTTGCGAGAGGGAATCTATCGAGAAGGCGCCAGCATCGACTGGGTATATCGCGGCGGCGACTTTCAAAATTATTTTCAGGTCTACCAACGCACCGGCGAACCCTGCTATCGCTGCAACACCCCCATCGAACGCATCAAAGTAGGGCAGCGGAGTACGCACTTCTGCCCCCAATGCCAACCAGCCCCCGAGTGATTCCGCACCCTGGCCGTAGTCTGATTGACCTCAGGAGGAGTATCCCATGGAACTTCAATTTTCTATCTTCGTTGCGATTATAAGTTTGTTGATTGGTTTTTTGATTGGTCGGGCACTGGCAGTGTCTGGTAGTGATGATGGTGGTGATGGGGACTCCGTTCCCGGGCCAAAATCGCCTTCTCCCCCTGCTGATGCGCTCTATATCTGGCGCGATCCCGATAACCAAAATTTTGTGCTTCAGTTTGGGGAACGAATCTATCACTCCGGTGATGATCTCAAACCGAGGGAGAAGCAATATTTTTCCGTGTTATTCACCCACCTACAAGAGTGGACCGGGGCGGCCTCCCAGTTGGTTCAACAACCCGTAACGGCCAGCCAGCCTGATGACGACGATAACGAAGCCACCATCACGCCCGCAAAAGTGCTCGCATCCGTAATGCCGAACATTCCCGAGCCGCCCCCCTCCAGCATCGTTGCCCAGATTGACGCTGTCTTGCAAGAAAAACTAGAAACTTCGCCTCTCGAAGATAAGGGCATTTGTTTAACGGAAACGCTGAAGGGGGGAATGGCCGTCATGGTGGGATTAGATAAATACGAAGATATCGAGTCAGTTCCTGATGATGAGATAATAGCACTAATCCGCTCTGCCGTGTCCGAGTGGGAGGCGCGTTCGTGAGATAGTGCTTGTAATATCATCTCAAAATCTTGGGGTTGTGTAGGGCGGTTTTCTTCGTAGTGGGATAACCGCCACACCCGCAGGCACGCAAAGCGTAGAAACCTGCCCTGCACCTTTTTTCCATTTTATTGAAAAGAATTTGCTTATACAGCAAAAAGCCGCTCAACGCCTTTGTCGAGCGGCTTTTGTAATTAGATGACCCCGAAAGGACTCGAACCTTCAACCAATTGATTAAGAGTCAACTGCTCTGCCAAATTGAGCTACGGGGCCGTTTTTGTAGCGGGGAAAATTATACCGCAACGTGTTATCGTGTCAAATAAATTTCTATGCAGGTGATTTATCTGGCGACATCGCTTCGCGTAGCACACCTGTAGGTGCCGCGGTGTTGCCGTAGACGTGACGCTCCGCCTCGTCAATGCAGAGCGTTAGCATCACTCGTTCCCACGCAGAGCGTAGGAACGCGAGTGATTCTATTTCTCCAGTTCGTCCTTGAGCAACAAGCTGAGGGCTACACTAACCAGGCTGGTCACAATACTCCCCAGCAAAGCATACCAGAACCCATCAACATGGAAACCAAATCCAAAACGAGTTCCGATGGCTCCTGCCATATAAAACATGAACGCGTTGATCAACAGGGTGAACAATCCTAATGTCAGCACAATCATGGGGCAGGTCATAAATTTTAAGACTGGGCGTAAAAGAGCGTTGAGCAATCCAAAAATCAAAGCCAACCCAAAAATAGCAGCCCAATGAGTATCTTGCGCGTGTATGCCGGGTACAATTCGGATGGCCGTATAAAGAGACGCGGCGTTAATTGCCCAGCGAACAATAAATCGATTCATGATTTCACCTTCATCCAAATAAGCGTATGTTGATGTTCGAAGCCTGTCATTTCTAATATACCTACGGCACGGTCGGCGGGATAGTCCAGTGATAAGGGGCGCCGAAGATATTTTTCTCGCTGAATAAAGGGGAGAATGGCTTGCAGCGCGGCTTCTTCAGTTTCGGGAGACGCGGCAAGCCAGAGACGATCCAGATGTCTATGGGTTGCTTGCCAGGTCAAGACTCCCAGCAAACGATCTTTGCTGAGTGCAGCCCAATGCCGCACGCGTATCTCAGCGAAAAATCGATATAATTTATTCCAAAGACCCGGCTTTAGAGCTTGAAACTTCAGTGGTATATGCCAGCGCAGATCGAGAGGGTAGTTTTGTTTCAGCCACTTGCGCTGCAATTTCCAGTTATGCCTTGACCGGGTGGTGACGCGCACACCAGGTGGAGTTTCGCCCTGTAGAGATTTGGGGGCTATATTCCAAGTGCTTCGACGTATCCGAGGCTGGAATCCCATCGAAGTATAAAGGTTAATCGCAGCCGGATTATCATCTTGCACATGCAGCCAGACTTCATGCACCCTCCAACGACGCGATTTTTTCAATGCCGCCTGTGTGAGCGCACGAGCGATTCCGCGCCGGCGATAATTGGGATTAACGGCCACGTTAGCGATCAGATAGATGCGACGCCCCCAATGAAAAAATGGAGATAAGTTCAAGTTGCCAACAACTTGCCCATC
>JAYELX010000222.1:0-3360 GCA_034717875.1 Chloroflexota bacterium
GATTGGGAGTTTGGGCAAGACCTCGTTGGCTATAAAATTATTGGAGGGTGATAATGATTTGTTGGCGCGTGCTCAAGAGAAAAATCCTGACTTGAAATCAAAAGTCGAGACCGCGCAAATACACATTCAATCAAAGCGCGGCCAAGCTGCTCTTTGGGCATTCGATGCCGAGCGCAAGGGATTAGCCTCGCGTTTGGCCAATCAAGTTGTCACCCAGGGCCAGCGGCAATTAACGCTCCGCGATCACCTGGACGATTTTTTGCTGCACCCTGTTTGGGGATACGTCGCACTTGTATTGATTCTATGGGTCTTCTTTGAGTTGGTATATTCTCTGGGCAGTGTTATGGAAGGCCCTTTATTGGCCTCATTTGATACCCTCATGGTTTACTTGCAAAACTTGATTGGCGCTGATAATTTTTGGGGGCAGCTGGTTAGTGGGGCAGTGCAAGGTATCGCTGGCGGCGTGGCAATTGTTTTGCCATATTTAGTCCCATTTTTATTAGGGTTGGGATTTCTAGAGGACGTGGGTTATTTATCGCGTTTAGCTTTCCTAATGGATGCGCTAATGCACCGTTTTGGGCTGCACGGAAAAGCCATAGTGCCTTTTATTTTGGGGTATGGATGCAATGTCCCCGCAGTTATGAGCACACGCGTACTCGAAGAACGGCAAGATCGTTTTCTGGCTGCTACTATGGCTACGTTGGTGCCTTGCGCAGCTCGTTTGTCGGTTGTGTTCGGTTTGGCGGCGTTTTATTTAGGCCCCCAGGTTGCCGTGGCTATCTATATTTTCAATTTAATAGTCATCGCCATTACCGGACGGTTGATGTCACGTGTTATGACCGAGAAAACTCCAGGCCTGATTTTGGAGATACCCGTTTATAGATTACCTACTTTGAAGACCGTCCTTCATAAAACATGGTTCCGGGCCAGGGAGTTTGTGGTCGAGGCCTGGCCGCTGTTGATTGCCGGCAGTGTGGTTTTGGAACTGCTCAACCGTTTGAACATATCTCGTTGGTTTGATCTTTTGCTGCGCCCATTCACCTGGATGCTGGGTTTGCCCTCTGTGGTTGGTGTCCCCTTGATTTTTGGTGTCCTGCGCAAAGAGCTATCTCTGATCATGCTGCGTCAGGCTTTGAATGTCACCGATTTTTCCGATGCCCTGTCCCCGGAACAGATGGTGACTTTTACCGTGTTCATCGTTTTTTATCTTCCATGTGTGGCTACCCTTGCCGCCCTGCGCCGCGAACTAGGTAGCCGAGGTGCTGCTATCATTGCCGCTCTCACCGTTGTGATAGCTCTGGTCGCGGCTTTATTTGCCCGCGGCATTGCCATACTTATTTGGTAACGCGGATTGCCAATCAAAAAACAACATGCTTGATCACTTTGGAATTCTAGCCCCTCTCTACGAAACATTTATCAAACCGAAAGCCCCCGAATATATTTGGCGTTTGGTCGACTTGCCTACTTCGGGGGCCTTATTGGATGCTGGGGGTGGGACTGGGCGTGTGGCTCAATTTTTGCGTGACCAGGCCGATCAGGTTGTGGTAGCCGACCTATCTTGCAAGATGTTGCGACAGGCTGCTCTCAAAGGTGGTTTGCAGACGACCTGCACTCACACGGAGCGATTGCCGTTTCCTGATGCTTATTTCGAACGCATTATCATGGTAGATGCTTTGCACCATGTTTGCGATCAAGCCGATACGGCGCGTGAATTGTGGCGTGTGCTCAAGCCTGGGGGTAGATTAGTCATCGAAGAGCCGGATGTGCGTAAGTTGTCAATCAAGCTGCTGGCTCTGGCGGAAAAACTAGCCTTGATGCGGAGTAATTTCCTCTCACCCCCAGAGATCGTATCTTTGTTTGATGGAGTTGATTCTCGAACCCAAATCAAAGTTGATGCCTACATCGCCTGGGTGATAGTTGATAAAGCCCTGCGACCATAATTGCGCATAGCCACTCCCTCCCAATATCCTAGTATACCAACAGCAATTCACGATATTATGAAGAAGAGGCAAGACTTCGGAAGTCTCGAACGACATATTTAGCTAACAAAAAGGCATCCGAAGACTTCCGAAGTCTGGTTTTAGTTTCAAAACGGGAATTGCTGGTATACCAATATACCAACATCCCAATAACCCAACACCAATGACCAAATTCATCTTACCCCTGCTCGGCTATCTTTGCGGCTCACTACCCTTTGCCTTGTGGATCACCCGTTGGGTCAAAGGCATTGATGTGCGTGATGGCGGCTCCGGACATGTTACTACCACCAATACTATTCGTCAGGCCGGGTGGGTGTGGGGCATTATGGTTTTGGTACTCGATATTGGCAAAGGTTTCTTGCCCGTATATGCTGCTGCTCGAGTTGGTTTGCCCAATTGGGCTATAGCTCTCACCGCCGGGCTGGCCGTGGCAGGCCATTGCTGGCCAATATTTGCACAGTTTCGCGGCGGCATGGGCTTGGCTGTAACTTGTGGAAGTTATTTGGCCGTTTCCCCCTTGGGGGTTGCTATCGCATTTGGGGTATTGCTGTTGCTGGTGTTGATCATCCATCACGCGGCGCGCGGCAGCTTCTTCGCCGCTCTCGCCATTCCGCTGGCATTGTGGCCGTTGGGTCAGCGAGGATTGATTTTGTGGGTGGCAATTGCCACTGGGGCAGTTATCGCTGTACGTTTTCTTGATGATTGGAAACGTGACTATAATGAACTGTGGCTTGATCGTGATAATTAAAAATATGCGTATAGCCATTACCACATAAAACTAACAAACAATAAACAATACAAATTTTACCCTAAACAATAATCCCCCCCAAGCTTGCAGACTCATCCGCTAATCCGCTCCCCATCCGCTTGCCAACGACACACAAAGCAAGATGATATTTCAAAAGGAGCCAACTATGACTTCGAAAGCCATTCGCAAATCCACACCCACACCGATTGCGCAGGCAGCAGCCCTTCTCCTGCTCGCGCTGTTGACCGCCTCAATCCCACCAATATACCAACCTACTCCCAACCAGTCTCCCTAACCGGGCACGACGCGGCCCAGAATTGCATCGTGATCACGACCGCCGATGCTAGGCACCAGGCGCAGGTTGCCCCAATCACGAAAGGCTCCAAGAAGGTTAGGTAGATTGAAAACAAGGTTCCAAAGAGTGTCATCGCCCAAACCCCCTGAGCGGCAAGGGTGCGCCAATTCTCCGGCCCATAGTGCTGAAACGCCCACGCAACTAGAATGGCCACATAACCGCTGACCCCCAACACGCCAATGGGAAGTATTCCAAACAACCGGGCGTAGGGACTTTGCTGCACGGTGTTGCAATCCCCCACAGGCCCGCAAACAGCCTCGGTTCGAGTAATCTCCACA